>JASFKE010000017.1:0-15790 GCA_050118795.1 Desulfobacteraceae bacterium
CTTGCTGCCGCTGGCCAGCACGCAGACGGATAGAGCGCATGATGAAGCCTTTGACTTCAAACGCCCGTACTCCCGAATCCGTTGCAGTTGCGTTCGGTATCATCAAGCGCTTCAACCTGGCGCACCTGTGGTTGGAACACTTGCTGGATGACCATCTGGGCGATGCGTTCGCCGCGTTGGATGGTATAGGGCACCCTGCCCAAGTTGATCAGGCCGACTTTGACTTCGCCCCGGTAGTCGCTGTCGATGGTTCCCGGTGCATTGACGATGGTTATACCATGCTTAACGGCCAAGCCGCTGCGGGGGCGAATCTGGGCCTCAAATCCTTGGGGCAGAGCCATGGCGAAACCGGTGGGGATCAATGTGATGCTGCCCGGTTCGAGCACCATAGGAACCTCCACGGCCGCGCAAATATCCATACCGGCGGCATGGGAGGTCATGTAGCGGGGCAATGGGATGTCGGTGTCACGGGTGGGACGCAGCCTTTTGAACTCAACGATCAAATCTGTGGTCATCGCTACCCTGTAAAAAATGTGTAGGCGCGGCTTTTGACCGCCTTTTTAATTGTCCAGACAGTCAGAACGCGATCAAGTTGTTCAAATCGAAATCCTTGTCCACTGACCCCAACAGCGTCAGCGATGCCTGTTCCGGCTTAAAGAGCGCTGTGGCAAGGTTCTGAATCTCTTCCGCTGTTACAGCCTCGATGCTGTCGATCACCGATTGCAATGAAATGTAGTCGCGAAAATGGATTTCGTTTTGGGCCAGGCGCACCATCTGGTTGTCTACGCTTTCAGTGGCCAGACAGAGGTTACCCTTGGTGTACTCTTTGGCATCCTTTAGTTCGGCAGCTGAGACCGGATGTTGTGCAAGCTTGCCCATGGCTTGGACCAGCAACGCGATGGTTTGGTTCACATCCGCAGGGTTTACACCGGCATACACTCCAAACATTCCGGTGTCCACATGGGATGCCATGAAAGAGTATACCGAATAGGCCAGACCGCGTTTTTCGCGGATCTCCTGAAAGATCCGCGAACTCATATTGCCCCCCAAGATGGTGTTCATCAACGAAAAGGCAAACCGCTGGGGATCGGTTACGCTGAGCCCCAGAGTCGATAGGCAGATATGCACCTGCTCCAGTTCCCGGCGGAGCACCTGACCCGTTGGTTTGATCCGGGGACGAACCCGCTCCGGAAGGCTGTGGCCATTGTGAATGGATTCAAAGGCCGGCCCCACCATGTCGATAATGCCATTGTGGTCCACGTTGCCGGCCACAGCAACGAGAATGCGCTCAGGATGATAGAATTGGTTGAAGAAGGCTTTGATGGTATCGGAATTAAAGCCTTGCACATTTTCCCGGGTTCCCAGAATGGAGCGCCCCAGGGGATGCGCTCCCCAAAAGTTCTGGCTGGCAAGTTGGTGCAGGTACTCTTCCGGTGAATCTTCCACCATGCCAATTTCCTGATAGACCACCGGACGTTCGCGCTCCACCTCCTTGGGATCAAAGGCGGAGTTGAGAAAGATATCCGATAATATTTCAACCATGGTGTCGAGGTGTGTATCGAGTACCTTGGCATAGTAGCAGGTGTGCTCCATGGTGGTAAATGCGTTGGTATGGCCACCTATGGCGTCGAACTCTTTGGCAATTTGATAGGCACTGCGCCGGGCCGTCCCTTTGAATATCATATGCTCTATGAAGTGGGACAGCCCGCTCTGGGCATCGGTTTCATCTCGGGCCCCAACGTTGACCCATACTCCCATAGAGACAGATCGAACGTGGGGAATTTTTTTGGTGACGATGGTTACGCCATTGGAAAGAACGGTTTTATTGATCACCTTGGTCCTTCTCATCATTCAGCGCCGCTTTCAGACTCAGGCGTATGCGGCCGTCCTTGGAGACTTCCAGGACTTTGACTTTGACGATGTCGCCCTCTTTAACCACATCCGTCACCTTGTTGACACGGCGGTTGGCCAATTGGGAAATATGGACCAATCCGTCTGTACCCGGTGTCAATTGAACAAAGGCACCGAAATCGGTGGTCTTGACAACCTTACCCTCGTAAATGACCCCCTCTTCGGGCTCCATGGTGATGGCTTTGATTTGTTCCAGGGCAGCCTCACCGTTTTCCTGGTTGTCGGCCGCAATTTTGACGGTGCCGTCATCGGCGATGTCGATACGGGAATCTGTTTCACTCTGGATGGCACGGATGACCTTGCCGCCCGGGCCGATGATGTCTCGAATTTTGTCCGGGTTGATTTTAATGGTCATGATTTTAGGTGCAAAGGGAGATATGTCATCCCGGGGGATGTCCAACGCCTTGAGCATTTTACCTAAAATATGGATTCGGCCGTTGCGGGCCTGCTCAAGCGCCTTTTCCATGATATCTTTGGATAGCTCGAGAATTTTGATGTCCATTTGAAGGGCGGTAACACCTTCGTTGGTACCGGTGACTTTAAAATCCATGTCCCCGAAATGATCTTCATCACCCAAAATATCCGAAAGGATCACCACCTGATCGCCCTCTTGGATCAACCCCATGGCGATGCCGGAGACCGGTGCTTTGATAGGCACACCGCCGTCCATCATGGCCAGGCAACCGGAACAGACCGTGCCCATGGACGAGGAACCATTGGATTCCAGTACTTCGGAGACCAGGCGAATGGTGTAATCAAAGTCATCGTTGTCAGGCAGCACCCTTTCCAGCGCCCTTGTAGACAGCCCTCCATGGCCTACGTCTCGGCGGCTTGGGCCCGTCATGCGTTTGACTTCACCCACGGAGTAAGGCGGAAAATTGTAGTGCAGCATAAATTTGCGCATCTCTTCCCCGCTTAGGGTCTCGATGCGCTGTTCGTCTTGGGCCGATCCCAGTGTCAGAACACCCAGCACCTGGGTTTCGCCACGGGTAAACAGGGCGCTGCCGTGGGGACGAGGCAGCACGCCGACTTCACAGGAGATTGGACGGATCTCATCAAACTTGCGGCCGTCGATACGGCGCCCCTCGTTCAGGATCATGTTGCGGGATATTTTCTTTTGAATATCACCCAGAAGATCGTAAACTTCCTCCTTGCGATCTTGGTAATCTTCGCCCAATGATTCAAAAATTTCGGCTTTGAGGTTGCGCATGGCCCCGTAGCGCTCCATCTTTTCAGGGATGACGAGTACCTGGGAAATCCGCTCGGCGGCCAGATCGGTGAGTTGGGTCGCCAACGCTTCATCTTTTTCCGGCGGGATAAAGTCACGTTTGGGTTTGCCGCACTGCGCCATCAGTTGCTCTTGAATGGCGATCAACGGCTGCATGGCTTGATGTCCAAAGAAGATCGCTTCGAGCATGTCGGCTTCAGAGACAACATCCGCACCGCCCTCCACCATTACGACACCGGTCTTGGAACCGGCCACGATCAAGTTGATATCGGCTTGCTCAGTCTGCGCTATGGTGGGATTGGCGATCAGTTCGCCGTCCACGCGGGCGACACGTATGCCGGCGATGGGTCCTGCAAAATGAATGTCGGAAATGGACAGGGCGGCCGATGCGCCCACCATGGCGAGCATATCGGGATCGTTCTCTTTATCCATGGACAGAACAGTGGCGACCACCTGGGTTTCATAGCGCCACTGTTTTGGAAACAACGGCCGAATGGGCCGGTCGATGAGTCTGGCCGTAAGGGTCTCTTTCTCGCTGGGGCGGCCTATTTCACGGCGAAAATAGTTGCCGGGAATTCGTCCGGCAGCGTAAATTTTTTCTTGATATTCAACGGACAAAGGCAAAAAACTGGCAGCGCGTTCTTCATTGGCCGCTACAACGGTTACCAGCACCACCGTATCCCCGTATTGAACCACAACGGAGCCACCGGCTTGTTTGGCGATTTTGCCTGTGCGGATGGTCAGGTTTTTCCCTCCCACATCCGCGGTTACAATTCTTTCCATTATAATCTCCTCATTGTTGGCGGCCTGAGTGCAATTAATTGCGTTCGTTGCGGTACGCGCTGCATTCACGCGCCCGCGGTTTCAGCCGTCTATGCGAATATCCAAGCACTTCACTCTAAGCCAAGCTTGGTTCGCAGGCCGCCGTCGCGTTATCCGCTGATCCAAAGAGCCTATCGGCGCAGTCCGAGCGTCTCTATGATGGTGCGGTACCTTTTAACGTCATTGTTTTTGACATAGTTTAGCAGACGTCTGCGCCGCCCAACCAGCATGAGCAGCCCACGACGGGAGTGGTGGTCTTTTTTGTGGACCTTCAAATGCTCAGTGAGGTATTGAATTCGATGGGAGAGCAATCCGATTTGAACTTCCGGGCTTCCGGTATCGGAATCATGCAGTTTATATTTTTGGATCAGCTCTTTTTTGTCCTGGGTCGTTAATACCACTTTCTTTTTCCTCCTTAGAATAATAAGCGTGCCGGAATTCTGCTATGGATTAATGAAAAACACAACAATAATCGTAAGCCGCTCCGTCTGGTGATATTTTTAGCACCGCCTTCAAGTTGAGATCAGCATCGACCACTTTCAGATGGTCCGCCATGGTGTTGTCCGACGGCCGTTGTACCAGGACCGGCGGTATCTTTGATCTATCCATTTTTCGCCCATGAGCCACGTCTTGCAGCACATTCGCATTGGCGATAAACGTGGGCATATGACTTATGGCGGTAGCCATCGGAATGAGCACTTCAGATTGCCGGCGACTGCTGGCTATGGCCTCCAGCGCCTCAAGGGTGTGGGCACTTTCACTTGTAAAGCTGCTGCTGGCGGTACGGCGCAGCTGTGCGAGGTGGCCGCCGCAACCAATGGCGGCGCCCATGTCTGCACACAGTGTTCGCACATATGTCCCGCTGGAGCAGCTCACCCTAAAATGGATCTCCGGCAATTTGATTTTTGTCACATCGATGGCGCGAACCACAACGGAGCGCGCTGGTTTTTGAACCGGTTTACCCTGTCGCGCAAGCTTGTATATGGGGGTACCCTCATGCTTGAGCGCGGCATATACCGGCGGCAGCTGCAGCTGCTCTCCTTCAAACCCCTTGACAACGGAGGCCAGGCGTTCGTTTGTAATGGTCGGCAGATCAGCTTGGCGCGTCACCCGGCCGGTCATGTCCTGGGTATCGGTTTCAACCCCCAGACGAAGAACGGCCTCATACGTCTTGTCCCCATGTAAGAAAAAATGGGCCAGGCGTGTGGCCTGGTTGATACAACATATCAACACCCCGGTGGCGAAGGGGTCCAGGGTGCCGGCATGCCCGGCTTTTCTTGCCCCAAGCACTCTTTTGACCTTGGACAGTGCCTGGGCCGACGACATGTTCGCCGGTTTATCCAATATCACCACCCCGCTTAATTCATTTCGCATAAGCCGGGTGTTGTTTCCGATAGTTCAATAATTTTGTATTTTAACTCTGACAACGCGGCTTCAACACTGAAACCTGCCGCACTGGCGTGTCCACCGCCTCCGAACCGGGCAGCGATGAGTGCTACGTTGACATCTCCATCTGAGCGCAAGCTGACATGGTATTGTCGGCGTTCCCGGCCGTTGCCGGCCACCTCATGAATCAGGGCAGCCACCTTAACATCTTCTATGCGTCTGGCATAATTAATAATACCGTCGATATCCTCTGTCTGGGTGTGGGTCGTATCCATCATGTCCTGGGTCAATGACATGATGGACAACTTGCCGTTGGGGGAGATTTCCAGGGAATCCAACGCAAGATTGAGCAGCTTGATGCGGCCTAATGAGTAGTGGCCATAAACATTTTGGGCTACCTCATAGGGATTGGCGCCGCACTCGATCATCTCGGCACAAATGGCAAAAGCCTGCTGGTTGGTGCTCGAGAAGCGAAAAGAACCGGTATCGGTCAATATCCCCGTATAAATGGCCGTTGCCATTGCACGATCTATTTTAACGCCCAGTTTTTTGATCAGGCGATATACGATTTCCGAGGTGGCGCAGGCATCGGCATCGATGAGGTGCATATCACCGAAGCGCGTGTTGGTCATATGATGGTCGATGTTGATGAGGATGCGGCCTTTATGTATTTGGGGCGCTTTCTCCCCTACGCGCCCGAGGGAGCCACAATCTAAAACCACAATGGAATCAAAATCCTCGATGGCACCGACATGGTTGCTGATCGAGCGCACAGCGGGCAAAAAACGATAGACGGCCGGGATCACACTCTGATTGTACATCTGTACATCTTTGTGCATGGCTTTCAAGGCCAGGCCTGTGGCCAGTAAGGCGCCGATGGCGTCTCCATCCGGGTTGGCGTGGGACGACACCAATATCGATTGGCTTTTCTGGAAATGGTCAATGATCTGATTTATCATTTTCTTTCACCATTTTGATCAATTGTTCCATACGCGCACCGCGATCAATAGCCTCATCGTAAAAAAATTTCAGGTCGGGCATGTAGCGCAGACCGAGGCGCTGGGCCAACTCCCTTTTGACAAATCCCCGGGCCCGGTTGAACCCCTCTTTGGCTGCTTCTGCGGCCCCCTCCTTGCCCCCGGTGGCAAAGTATATTTTGGCAATACGCAGGTCCCGGCTTACCTTGACGCCGGTAATGGTGGCATGCACCAGTCTGGGATCGCTGATCTCTTTAAGAAGAAGTTCGGCGAGAACTTGCTGAATCAGGCCGCCTACGCGGTCGCTTCGTGAATAGGGTTTCATAGTATAAAATAAGTCTAATGCCCAAAGTTCAAAGGGTTTAGCGTCAAGTTAAGCGTTTTTTTCTACGACGAACTGCCTTGGGCTTCCATTTTTTTCCGGGCCCTTACATGTGAATAATCTCTATCTCGGTGTCAACCATTTCGGCCAACCCCAAATCTTCAACAAAATTAAGCATTTTATCGATCTTGGCATTAATCACTTTGTGATCCGATCCTGCCAGTGTAAAACCGATTTCCGCCCGTTGATGGAGGTCATTGGCTCCGACTTCCGCAACCGACGCGTTAAAATGGTTCCGGATTTGGCTGACCAAAGATTTGACAATGGAACGTTTAGCCTTAAGGGAACGGCACTCATGCAACCGAAAGACCATTATGCCGTTGCCCACCACCATGTGGGTTTTCACCGAATTTCGTTTGGTCATCAATCCATTTCCGGGCGAATCTCTTCCAGATAATAACTTTCAATCACATCGCCCACTTTGATGTCGTTATAGTTCTCCAGGCCGATTCCGCACTCGTACCCGCTTTGGACCTCTTTGACATCGTCTTTATATCGTCTCAAGGATACATTTTTGCCGTCATAAATCACAATGCCGTCTCTGAGCAGGCGGCACTTTGTTCCGCGCTCTATCTTACCGTCGGTTACATAGCAGCCGGCGATGGTACCCACTTTGGGTACGTGGAATGTCTCTCGCACGTCGGCCCGGCCCAATACACGCTCTTCAAAGGTGGATTTCATCAAGCCCACAATGGCATCCTTAATTTCCTGGATCACATTGTAGATGATATTGTGATAGCGGATGTCCACATGCTCTTCGCTGGCCAATTCCTGAACCTTGGCATTGGCGCGTACGTTGAAACCAATGATAATGGCGTCCGACACAGCGGCCAGGGAGATGTCCGATTCTGTGATGGTTCCGGTGGCCGCATGGATGATATTGATGTTGACCTCTTCGTTGGAGAGTTTCAGCAAGGAGTCCCGGATGGCTTCCATGGAGCCATCAACATCGGTTTTTATTATGATATTAAGGTCTTGAAGTTCACCTTCCTGCATTTTTTCGAACAATTTTTCCAGACTCAAGCGGCTGTTTTTGGCCAGATCCTTGGAACGGCGTTTTTGGGTGCGATGCTGGCTGACCTGTTTGGCGTCCTTTTCATCTTTGACGGCCACCATTTCGTCGCCGGCCATGGGGACACCGGAAAGACCGATGATCTCCACCGGCATGGAGGGACCGGCGGACTCGACATTTCGCCCGAGGTCGTCCAGCATGGCGCGTACCTTGCCATGGTGCACGCCGCATACCACCGGGGCCCCGGTCTTGAGCGTACCCTCTTTGACCAATACCGTGGCCACCGGGCCGCGACCTGAATCGAGTTTGGCCTCCACCACATGGCCAAGGGCGAGTTTGTCCGCATTGGCTTTAAGCTCCAGCATTTCCGCCTGGAGCAAGATCATCTCCAACAGGTCGTCCAAGCCGGTCTGTGCCTTAGCAGAGACCTTGACAAAGATACTGTCGCCACCCCAATCTTCCGGCACAATGCCGATTTCCGACAACTGGCGGGTGACGCGTTCAGGGTTGGCCTCCTCTTTGTCCATTTTATTCACGGCGACAATGATCGGTACCCCGGCGGCTTTGCTGTGGTTAATGGCCTCAACCGTTTGGGGCATCACTCCGTCGTCTGCGGCCACCACCAAAATTACGATATCGGTTACCTGGGCGCCGCGGTTACGCATGGCTGAAAAGGCCTCATGGCCGGGAGTGTCGAGAAAAGCGATATCGCCTTTATCCGTCGAGACGAGATAGGCGCCGATATGCTGAGTAATACCACCGGCCTCCCCCGTGGTGACACTGGATTTGCGAATAACATCCAAGAGGGATGTTTTTCCATGGTCGACATGCCCCATGATGGTTACCACCGGTGGACGCGGTGACAATTTGTCAGGATCATCCTCTTGTGTGACGTGAAGGATCTCCTCCTCTTCAAAGGATGCTTTTTCGATTTCGTAGTCAAATTCGCTGGCGACCAAGGATGCGGTTTCAAAGTCGATGGTCTGGTTAACGGTCACCATGACCCCCAAGCCCATCAGCTTGGCGATCATGTCGCCGGCTTTAATTCCCATGCGTTTGGCCAATTCCGCCAGTATAATGGTCTCATCGATTTTCACACGGCGCTTTATAGCCTTTGCAGTCGTAATTTGTGTCTTTTGTCCTGGGGGGGCCGCTTTGCCTTTGCCCCCTTTGCGGCCTTTGCGGCCACGCTGGCGGGTTGAGTAGAGATCCGCACCTTCAACGACCGATTTTTTGCGAAACGCTGACCGCTTTTTGGGGTAGCGTCTATCTGCATCCGGAACGTCAGCCCGATACCCTTTCTTTTTCCCTTTTTTCTTGCCGTGCTCATCAGTAGGCGGCATGATGGGCGGCGCGGCCGGAACCTGTCGAAGGGGTTTGGGCCTGCCAGCGGGCGCCGGTCTGCGGGATGGGGCCGGTTTAGCTGTTGGTTTGGGTGGCGGAACCATCGATTTTTCCGGAAGTTTTATGATTTTGGCCGCAAACTCTTTTTTCTTTGGTTTGGGCACCACTTTGACTTCCGGCTTAACCTCTGCCGGTGCTTCCGGCTCTGCCGCTGCCGGTGCTTCCGGCTCTGCCGCTGCCGGCGCTTCCTCCGGCGCTTCCTCCGGCTCTGGCTCTGCCGGCGCTTGCTCCGCTTGCGCTTGTGCCTCTGCCGGCGCTTGCTCCGCCTCTGCCTCTACGGGTGCTTCCGGTTCGGCCTGCTCAGGCGCCTGATCGGCCGCTTCGACAGACTCTTGTGCCGGCGGCTCTTGCTCTTCGGCAGGTTCTGCAGCAACTTCTGCCGCCTCAGCCGGTTTCTCAACCTCAGGCGCTTTTGGCTTCGCGATTATTTTTGCTCTATCGGATTCCGGCTTAACGGGCGCAGGGGCCTTTGGCTCTTCAGCTGGAGGCTCTTGCACAGGGATGGGTTGAGCGGATTCTTCTATTTTGGCCTCTTCTTGAGCAATCTGGGTGTCGGCTTCGACCTCCACTTCCGCTGGTTCCTCTTCCGGCGTTGGGGGCGGCTTTTGGACCACTTTGCGTCGACGACGAATAACCGTCGGCTTAACACGTTTTTCTACCAATGACGGTTCCGTACCCCCCTGGATGAAATGACGAATGCGGGCTTCGCTCTCATCATCCAAGGTGCTCATATGGGAATTAAGGCCAAGATCGAGCGAGATGATTTTTTCCAGCAGCGACTTGTTGGTCATGTTGAGCTCGCGCGCCAGCTCATACACTCTTTTCTTGGGTTGTGTCATCCATCCCCCTTAGTTGGAATATGGTTTTCTTTTAATAAATCTATGACTTAGCTATCAGCCGGTTCATCTTGGGGCGGCTCTTTCACCCCTTGGGTTTCGTCTGCCTCGGGTTCGCCCTGTGCATCCGCAGGCGATCTGTCCCCGACTGCATTATGATCTTCATCATTGTCATCGTTTGCCGCTGCCTCCAGGGCTTGGGCTTCTTCTAATTCTGCTTGAGCTTTTGCCTCCGCTTCGGCCTGAGCCCGGGCTTCGGCTTCCGCTTGAGCCTTGGCTTGGGCCTCGGCGGCCTCCCGTTCCGGTGCCGCATCGACCCACTGTTGGGCGCTGGTGATGATTTGTTTCGCTTTTTCCTCACCAATGCCGCGAACTTCAACCAGGTCTTCAATGGCTGCATTGGCCAGCTCTTCGGCGGAATACATTCCTTTCTCAAAAAGAGCATCGGCCATGGAGCTGCCCACACCACTGATCTGGACGAGGGATTCATATCCCTTTTTCATGGTGTCGTCATACTGGGTTTCACTGTTGACATCCAGGTGCCAGCCGGTCAGTTTTGATGCCAGACGCACGTTTTGGCCCCTTTTACCGATGGCCACGGAGAGGAATTCATCGGGTACGATCACCTCCATGGCTTGATCCTCTTCGTCGATGATGACCCGGGCAATCTCCGCCGGAGCCAGAGCATTGCAGACAAACTTTGCTGCATCTACATGCCAGGGTATAATATCGATCTTTTCACCCCGCAACTCCTGCACCACGTTCTGCACCCGGCTGCCCTTCATTCCAACACACGCCCCAACCGGATCGATATCCGAGTCTTGGGAAGCCACGGCAATTTTCGCCCGAATGCCCGGCTCTCTGGCGGCGCCTTTGATATCCACAATGCCTTCGGATATTTCCGGCACTTCGGTTTTGAATAAAATCACCAAAAAGTCCGGATGCGTCCGGGTGAGGACGACCTGGGGGCCTCGGGATTCGTAAAGCACATCGAGAATCAAAGCACGGATTCGATCTCCGCGTCGGTAGTTTTCTCTGGGGACCTGTTCCCGCACCGGGACCACACCTTCGGTGGTTCCCAAATTAACGATGATATCACCCCGGTCGAAGCGTTGAACGATACCGTTGATGATTTCACCTTTTCGATCGATAAAATTGGAGTAAACGGCATCCCTTTCAGCATCCTTGAGTTTTTGGATGATGACCTGTTTGGCGGATTGGGCCGCAATGCGGCCAAAGGTGGTGGCGTCCATTTTTGTCCCCAGGCTGTCCCCAACCTCGCATTCAGGGTCCAGCTTGCGCCCTTCCGCCATAGAGATCTGCAGATCAGGGTCTTCGATGTCGGCGACCACCTCTTTAAACTGAAACACTTCAATCTCACCGCTCTCATCATTGAAATGGGCTTCAATGTCGACCTTGGCGCCGAATTTTTTACGGGCTGCCGAACGCAATGCTTCTTCAAGTGCATCAATCAGGATCTGCCGGTCAATCCCTTTATCGCGGCTCACTTGCTCTACGACGCGTTTAATATCTGCTATGAACATGCGTTTTCTCCATTAATATTAGTAATATACGCTTTTTTAATGTCGGCGAATGCAATGGCAACGGATTGATTATCCACTTTAATGTGAACCGTCACTCCGCTAACACCTTCCAATACACCGGAAAAATTTTTTTGCCCGTTGATTGCCCGCAAGGTCCGAATTTTAATACGACCGCCTTTGTGGACCTTGAAATCATCTAATTTCCCCAATGGGCGAGGGGTCCCCGGGGAAGAGACTTCTAACCGATACGGCGCTTGACTCTCCAAGCCGACATCCAGAATATCCCCCAGTTGGCGACTGATATTGGCACAGTCATCCAGAGTCACGCCTGCGGGTTTGTCGATAAAAAACCGCAGGATCCGGCCACCTTTCTCGCTCAGGGACTCCACATGAACCAGTTCCACCGCCTCGGCTAAACAGAGCGGCTCGGCCAAATGCCACACCTTTGCCAACATCTTGTTATCGGCAGCGCCTACGATTTGCTGCTCATCAATGGCTTTTCGACCTTGCATATCTGTCGCTCTATCTCCTGTCTAAAAACAAAAACGGGCTTGAAGCCCGTCCCGCTGGATAAAACTAATCTAAAGTACTGGATACGAATATCCGTTAGTCGAAACCCGTCATCTGAAACTTATCTCCGTATCCAATAAATCCCACTACATGCCAAATCGGTTCAGATGAAACACCGGACTTACTTGGTGGAGCGGGCAACGAGATTCGAACTCGCGACACCAAGCTTGGGAAGCTTGTACTCTACCAACTGAGCTATGCCCGCTTACCAATGGACGTATATAAGACAACGAAATGGGCATGTCAACCGCTTTTATAAAAAGGCATTTGAGACCAATGGTTTGCACGGCACTTTTCGAGGTGGCCCAGCAATCATCCAGGGTTGTGTTATTTTAACAGATCCCGAATCTGCCGTAATTCGCCACGAATCAACTGGATGACATCAGGGTGGAGGGACGCTGAGGGTTTTCTGGGTTTAGACCTGAGATGTCGGCGAGCGCCTTTAATGGTGAATTTTTCCTCATACAGCAACTGTTTGATCTTCAAGATGAGTTCTACATCTTTGTGGCGATAAACACGTTGTCCCGTATCGGTTCGGTGAGGTTTGATGCGGGGAAATTCGCTCTCCCAGAACCGAAGCACCGACGCCGGCACATCTGCAATGCGACTGACCTCGCCGATACGAAAAAAAAGCTTGTCGGGCAATGTCGGTTTGCGAGTTGGTGCACTCATAGGCGCTCCACTTCTTTTATGCTGGCAGATCCGCCTTAAACTTCGCCACCAGACCATCGGTGATCTCTTTGTGGACCCGATTGATGGCATCATCCTCCAATGTCTTTACATCAGAGCGATAGATGATCCTGAAGGAGACACTTTTACGGTCTTCGGGTACCGGTTTACCCGTAAAGACATCAAACAACTGAACATCTTCCACCAGCGCCTGATCCAATTGCCGGACCGCCGAGAGAATAACGTCGGCTTCGGTAGCCTGATCCACGATCAGGGTGGCGTCTCTGGATGTGGACGGGAATTTGGGTAAGGGCTGAGCGTAGATGGCGTCGGGAATCTGATCAATCAGCCGGTCAAGCTCTATTTCGAACACATAGGCCGCCTGCCTCAGGCCATAGGTTTCCAACACCTTGGGATGGACTTCACCGATAATTCCCACGATTTGACCATCGATCCGGATTTGGGCTGAGGCCCCGTTGCGGGTATAGGTGATTTGGTCATCTGCAAGCCGGCTAAAACTAGTGTTGGGGATTCTAAGTCCGTCCAGCAGGCTCTCCACAACGCCTTTCAGGTCGTAAAAGTCACAGGCCACCGTTTTATCGTACCAACCGGCAACGGCCCGGTCGCCGGTCCACAAACCTGCCAGCTTGTCACTTTCGGCAGGCAGCGTGTCATCTCCTTTGCTGATGAACGTTTTTCCAACCTCAAAAATTTTTAAAGTTCTGGATTGTTTGGATATATTTCGCTGCATGGTCTCCAGCAGACCTGGAATCAGGCAACTGCGCAGCACCGATTGATCTTCGGTCAAAGGGTTGATGAGCTCAACCACGGCTCTGCGGGCATCGCCATCTTTAAACCTCAGGCGATCGCATGAGTCCTTGTGAATGAAACTGTAGTTCACAACTTCCGAAATTCCCAGTCCGGCCAACAGATCACGGATGCGTTGGCGTTGAACCCGCCTTTTGGGTGCGCGGAAGCTGTCGGCCGGAATGACCGCAAAAGTGGTGGGGATATTGTCGTACCCCCATCGGCGCGCCACCTCTTCCATCAGGTCCTGGGGTCTGCTGACATCGACACGGAAGCTGGGTGTCTCAACACGCAGGGTGTCGTCGTCAATGGGTGTGGTTTTGAATGCGATGCCCTCCAGGAGTCCGGCGATCTCTTTGCGGGTCAGATCGGTTCCCAGCGCCCGATTGGTTGCCGACACCTTGAGGTCGATAACCGGTGGCTGGGGAAGATCACACTGCACATCAATGGCTCCCCGTATGAGCTTGCCATGGCCCGTTTGGACCATTAATTCAGCTGCTCGATCTATGGCGGGCAAAGTGCCGCCGGGGTCCACGCCGCGTTCGAACCGGTGAGCCGCATCTGTGTTGAGGGCCAGACGTTTGGCTGTCTTTCGAATACTCACTGGGTCGAAGTAGGCCCCCTCAATCAATACCCGCGATGTGTCGACCTTGATTTCCGAATTCATGCCGCCCATGACGCCGCCGATACCCACCGCTTTTTCGCCGTCACAAATCATGACGGTTTCAGCGCCCATTTTTCGCTCTTTTTCATCCAGGGTGGTAAATTTTTCGTCCTCGTCGGCGGTCCGTACCACGATACGATTTTCCGCCAATTCATCGAAATCAAAGGCATGCAAGGGCTGGCCGGTTTCCAGCATAACAAAATTGGTGATATCCACCAGGTTGTTGATGGGGCGAAGGCCCACCGACAGCAAACGATCCTGGAGCCAGAACGGTGAGGGGCCCACCTTTATATCGGTGATAAGCCGGGCTGCGTAGCGCGGGCAATGATCCGGCGCGTCAATGGTGACCGAGGTGAGCGCGTTAATATCGCCTTTACCTTCAGGCAGTTGAACCCTGGGGTGTTTGATGGCGTTTCCCTGGATGGCGGCAATTTCCCGGGCAATTCCGATGATGCTCAAGCAGTCAGACCGGTTGGGTGTCAAGTCGATGTCAAAAACCGTATCGGAAAGCGCCAGTGCCTGTTTAATGGGTGTGCCCGGCGTTAATGCGCTCTCCAGCGCCATGAGACCCGATGCATCCGGCCCCAATCCCAGTTCCAATTCGCTGCACAGCATGCCCTGGGAGGTTTCACCGCGGATCGTGCTGATGCCCAATACAGTACCATTAATCAATTCAGTTCCCGGTAAAGCCAAAGGGGCCAGCATCCCCACGGCTGCGTTGGGCGCCCCGCAAACCACGCGGTAGCTTTGCTGTCCGGTTTCCACCCGGCATAATTTGAGTTTGTCGGCTCTGGGGTGGGCTTCGACGTTGGAGATACGACCCACCAGGACTGAATTCAAATATTCATAGCGATCGTAAACCGCATCCACTTCCAGACCCGCCATGGTCAAAGCGTGGGCCAACTTGTCAACATCCATTTGAATATCAACGTAGTCGCGCAACCAGGATAAACTTGCCTTCATCACATGATAGCCTTTTTAAAACTGTTTCAGAAACCGTATGTCATTATCGAAATATTTTCGAATATCATCAATGCGATACTTTAGCATGGCAATACGCTCCACGCCCATGCCAAAGGCGAACCCGGTATAGCGCGAAGTGTCATAGCCGACTTTTTCGAACACTGCCGGATGAACCATGCCGGAACCCAAAACTTCTATCCATCCGGTTTTTGAGCAGACGCGGCATCCTTTGCCACGGCAAATCACACACAGAATGTCGACTTCGGCGCTGGGTTCGGTAAAAGGGAAAAAACTCGGGCGAAACCGCAACCGCGTCTCGGCATCGAACATCTGGTGAACAAAATTGGTCAATGTTCCCTTCAGGTCGCCAAAAGAGACATTCTCATCCACCAGTAATCCTTCAATCTGGTGAAACATGGGAGTATGGGTCAGGTCGGAATCGCAGCGGTACACTTTGCCCGGTGCGATGATACGAACCGGCGGGCCCTGTTTTTCCATCACCCGCGGTTGGGTCGGAGAGGTGTGGGTCCGCAAAACAATATCTTCGGAGATATAGAAGGTATCCTGCATATCCCTGGCCGGATGGTTTTTGGGAATGTTGAGGGCTTCAAAGTT
>JASFKE010000018.1:0-15680 GCA_050118795.1 Desulfobacteraceae bacterium
CCGCCGGGTGATCGATGCCATGGTCTCCATGGAGCCCGAAAAAGTGATTGATGAAGGTCTGGCCCATCAAAATGCCTGTTGCGCCGGCGCAGCGGCGACGGCCTTGGCCGCCGTCAAACAGATGGGAGCCCAGCGGAGCAAAGAGGTGGCGTATGCCACCAGCTATGACAAGAGCCCCGGGGATAGTTTCGTGGGGTACGTTGGGGTGCTGTTTGGGTAGGATGAGGGCCTATATCCATTCGGGATAAAAATATTCTCTCTTTTTGGCCTTGTCTATTGCGGATACCGATAGCGGCTTTAACTTTTGTTATAGATTGGCCGATATTTTGCATAAATATTGATAAAATGGGCTGAAGCGTGCCGCCTGTTACGTTGGATGTATAGTTAAATCACGTGTGAATTCAAATTGATATTGTAGGTCCTTTTGAATCAGTTCCTGCCAATTCCGTATGAGAGGTGTCAGTAAAATGGCGATTTTGGATTATTTAAAAAAATTTTTAAAAAGAGGCGAACCCGATCAGCCGGCGATGGAATATGTTCGAGATGAACCTTCCGCCCCTGAAGATGAAATGCTTGCACCCCGGTCTGCGGTGGAAAAATTCCCGGAGATGGACAGTGAGATCGACTTGTCCCGGCAAGCCGATCTGGAAGGATATGCCCGGGACACCAACATGTCCAAAGAGTCCATCGAGCGGTGGATTTCCTCCGGCCTGCTCATGCCCGAAGAGCTCAAAGTGGCTGAAAAATTAGTGAAATTAATGCGCGACAAATAGCGGCGGAATAAATTTCACAGGAATTTTGTCAATTTCCCTAAAGATATAGTGCCGGGTGCCGATATTCCATAATAGAGGTTTCGCGGGGGAGCCTCTACGAGATATATTCATTTATATCTTCCTTTAGCCAGCGGGGCGGCGTCAGCCGCCCCGCTTTCTTTTAATACTGAATTTCAAACTATGGGGCCGGTGGTGCCTCTTCATCAAGGGGTTTGCCCACCAGCCGGCAAGCCAGCGATTCACCGGATTCCAATTGCATGAAAGCAACGATTTGGTGGGCCAGTCTATGGCCCACGTGGCTCTCTTCATCCACCGTGATCGTCGCACCGGCCTCTTTCACGGCGGCCAGATGCCGATGGTAGCGACACCTGGCGGCGATAGGCAGGCTGGGTCTTAATTGCCGTATGAGCGACACAATTTGAACGGCGGAGCTAGGGTCGGGCACTGTGACGACGGCCATACACGCCGTTGGCAATCCGGCGTGCAGCAAAAGCTCCTCATGGGTGGCATCGCCCAGATGGACCTTAACCCCCAGTTCATAGGCTTTGACCCGGCTTTGGGGGTTGTTGTCGATAACCAGAGGCGTCATGTTGCGTTGTTGCAGATGGCGCACCACCTCTTGGCCACAAGGACCCAGCCCCACCAGCAACACCTTCTGGGAAGGTTCGATTTTCTCAGATTGGATTTGGAGATGGGCGGCGGAAGGACGGCCTAAAACCATAGCCAATACCCGATCCGTCATTGGAAACGCATATTCCACCATGTACGGTGCGGCAAACATCAGTAAGATGATGACCGAGATCACCAGGTCGTAACTGTTGCCGCCCAATAGGCCGCCTTGCATGGCCGTGGCGGCCAGCACGAATGAAAACTCTCCGACCTGGGCCAGGCTGATGCCGGTTGCCAGTGACTGACGATTGTTCAAGCCGAACAAGCGCCCGGTTCCAAAAATGATCACAGCTTTCAGGATGAAAATGGACAGTCCCGCAGCGATGATCCAATGCATATGCGTTATAAACCACAAGGGTTTGGCCAGCATTCCCACCGAGGCGAAGAAGAGGGTGACCATGATGATGCGAACGGCGCCGATATCGGCCCGGATCTGGGTCGCAAAGGGCGACTCACCCAGCAGCAGGCCGGCCACAAAAGCGCCTAAAGCAGGTGAGACTCCCATGGCGTGGGCTGCCAAAGAGGCGCCCAGTCCAATAGCCAAAGCCAGCAATACGGTGAGTTCCCGGTTGGTGAAAACCCCCCGGCTGGCCAACAGCAGCGGTACGCCTTTATACAGGAGAATATAGAGCCCCAGGCCCAAACCTCCGGCTGAGGCCACCACTTTGAGGATGTGAACCGCGATGCCGGATTGAGCGGCCTCGGGCGAAAAGAGCGAGACCATGATAACCAGCGGTACAATGGCCATATCCTGCAAGAGCAGAATCGCCAGGCAGGAGCGGCCGCGGATTGAATCGATTTCGCTGCGGTCAACCAGCATCCGCATGACCACTGCCGTGGAACTCAACGCGACTATGGCGCCGATGGTTATGGCCTGTGGCATTTTGACCCAGGGCAGCAACAGTAGGCAAACGCAGGCCAGGGTGGCGGTCACTTGAATGGTGCCCCCCCCAATGGCCAGCCGGCCCAGCTGTTTTATTCGTTTGAAGGAGAACTCCAGTCCGATGGCAAAGAGCAGGAGCGATACCCCCAACTCAGCCGATTGGCTCACCGCCTCGGCATTGAACAATATGGGGCCGATAATCGTGCCGGCCAGAAGATACCCCAGGATGGGGCTTTGTTTGAACCGCTGGGCCAGAGCGCCAAACAGAAATGCCCCCCCCAACAGCATGACCAATTCGAATAAAAAATACCAGAGGTCCACACCGGCTCCTCATCAATGGGTGTTTGCCGTCTGTACGGTTTTCGGGGCACTCACCTTTTCTTCTTACCCGCTTTGGCAATTTTAGCCCAGGTGTCCCTTAGTGTCACGGTACGGTTGAAAACCAGGTGGTCTGCGCTGCTCTCTTTTGAATCGGCGCAGAAGTATCCCAAACGTTCGAACTGATAAAAGCTTCCCGGTGCGGCGTTGGCAAGGCTGGGCTCCAGCTTGCAGTGGGTAAGGGTTTCCAGCGAATTGGGATTAATGAAATCCTTGAAAGTTTTACCTTCAATTTTTTCATCCGGGCTCTCTTTGGTAAATAGCCTGTCGTATAGCCTGACTTCACCATCGACGGCGTGCTCGGCTGAGACCCAGTGCAGGGTCGCTTTGACTTTTCGGCCATCGGGTGCGTTACCGCCCTTGGTGGCCGGATCGTAGGTACACCGCAGCTCGATAATTTCACCGGATTCCGGGTCGGTGACCGCCTCCTGGCAGGTGATGAAATAGGCATATCGCAGGCGAACTTCACGCCCCGGCCCCAAGCGGAAGAATTTTTTGGGCGGGTTTTCCATAAAATCGTCTTGTTCAATGTACAGGACTTTGGAAAACGGCACCTTGCGGGTGCCCATGGATTTATCTTCCGGATTATTGATGGCGTCCAGCTCTTCCACCTGGTTTTCGGGATAATTTTCGATGACCACCTTGAGCGGGCGCAGTACACCCATCACCCTTGGGGCGCGACGGTTCAAATCTTCTCGTATGCTGTATTCCAACAGGGCGATGTCCACGGTGCTGTTGGCCTTTGCAACGCCGATGCGGTCGCAAAAATTGCGAATCGCTTCCGGGGTATAGCCACGGCGACGAAATCCTGAAATACTCGGCATTCGCGGGTCGTCCCAGCCGCTCACATAGCCCTCCTGGACCAGTTGGATCAATTTGCGTTTGCTCAATACCGTAAAGCTGAGATTCAGGCGGGCAAACTCATACTGGTGAGGGCGGCACGGTGTATCGAGTTGATCCAGGACCCAATCGTACAGCGCGCGGTTGTTTTCGAACTCAAGGGTGCAGATGGAGTGGGTGATACACTCCAGGGCATCGGAGAGGCAATGGGTGAAATCATACATGGGGTAGATGCACCAAGCGTCGCCGGTGCGGTGGTGGTGTGCTTTGCGAATGCGATAAATCGTGGGGTCACGCATCAGGATGTTAGGGTGGCCCATGTCGATCTTGGCCCGCAGCACATGGGTACCGTCATCGAACTCTCCGGCTCGCATGCGTTGAAACAGGTCCAGGTTCTCTTCTACAGCGCGGCGGCGGTGGGGGCTCTCTTTTCCCGGCTCGGTGAGCGTGCCGCGGTACTCGCGGATCTGTTCGGCGCTCAAGCTGTCCACATAGGCTTTGCCGTCTTTGATCAGCTCAACGGCAAAATCGTACAGCTGCTCGAAATAGTCCGACGCAAAAAATTGGCGATCTTTCCAGTCAAACCCCAGCCAGCGCACATCGGCTTTAATGGACTCGACGTACTCCACCTCCTCCTTGGTGGGGTTGGTGTCGTCAAATCTCAGGTTGCAGGTGCCATGATACGATTTGGCCAGCCCGAAGTTCAGGCAGATGGATTTGGCGTGGCCGATGTGCAGATATCCATTGGGTTCCGGAGGGAAGCGCGTGGCGACTCTGCCGTCATGGGTGTTCTTTTCCAAATCTTCTTCAATGATGGTTTTGATGAAATTGGAAGGTGTTTGGGCTTGGTTTTCTGCCATAAGCTCATGTCCTCCGAAGGGGATGGTTGATAAGTTTGGGTTAAAGCTACTTTATTGCGCCGTTCAGTGTCAAACCCATTGAGGGTGCCTCAAACAAAAAAGGAGCTGCCTGGGCAGCTCCTGTGATGATCGTGGCTGAGGGACCAGGATTCGAACCTGGGCTGACGGAGTCAGAGTCCGTAGTCCTACCACTAGACGATCCCCCAACATTAGGACGGGCAAAACAATATTGAAGTTCACATTGGGAGTCAAGGGGTTTTTGGAGCCATTATACCGGTTTTTTGGTATGCGCTGCTCAACAGGGGCTACAATTTCCTGAAGCTATCCTGCCGCAGCCATTCGGGCTTCGATAAATTCGATGGCTTTTTCCAGCCTCGCTATGACACGCTCTTTTCCCAGGACGGTGATGATTTCAAAAATACCGGGGCTGACGCTGGTCCCTGTAAGTGCGACCCGCACCGGTTGGGCAATTTTACCCAGCTTGATCTCAAATTCTCCAAGCAGTGCGGTAAACAGATCTTCCAGCTCTTTTTCGCTATAGTTTTCGATATCCAGCAGCCGCTGTTTGAGCGCTTCAAGGGGTTCAAATACATTTGCCTTGAGAAATTTTTTGGCGGCTTTTTCGTCATAACTGACACTGTCGACATAGTAGAAGTGGGCCTGGTCTGCCAACTCTTGCAGGTTTTTGCTGCGCGGCTGCAGGGTGGGAATGATCCGGTGCAGATAGTCGTCATCTGCCGCGTTCCACCCTTTGGCCTTTAAAAAAGGTAAAACTTGCGGGCCGAGGTGCCGGGGATCGGCTGCCTTAATATGGTCGGCGTTGAGGGCCTCGAGTTTGACCGGATCGAATACACCGGCGGATTTTCCCACCCGTTCCAGGGTGAAATGTTCTATAAGCTCCGGGCGGGTGAAAAATTCCTGGTCGCCCAATGACCAGCCCAGCCGGGCTAAAAAGTTGATAAACGCGTCGGGCAGCAATCCCATCTCCCGATAGGCTGTGACCGATGTGGCGCCGTGCCGTTTGCTCAATCGGGTGCGGTCATCCCCCAATACCATGGGCACATGGGCAAAGGTGGGTAGCCGGGCCTCCAGCGCTTTATATATGAGAATCTGCTTGGGGGTGTTCATGACATGGTCGTCACCGCGAATAATCGTGTTGATATCCATGGTAAGGTCGTCCACCACCACTGCAAAATTGTAGGTGGGGGTACCGTCGCTGCGGCACAGGACAAAGTCATCCAGTTCGCTGTTTTGGAATACGATGGGGCCCTTAACCACATCGTCGATGGTGGTTGTGCCTGAGTAGCCGGTTTTGAATCGCAATACGGCATGGGGCCGAGGGCCCAGGTTTTTCTCCCGGCAGGTCCCGTCATAACGGGGTTTGGCGCCTTCGGCCTTGGCCTTTGCGCGCATGGCTTCTATTTCGTCCGGGGTACAGGTACAAAAATAGGCGTGGCCCCCGGCCACCAGTTTTTCCAAATAGTGCTGGTAGATCTCGCTGCGCTCGCTTTGGTAATACGGCCCCTCGTCCCAATCTATTTCCAGCCATTTCAAGGCGTCGAAAATCGCCTGCACGGACTGTTCGGTGGAGCGGGCTTTGTCGGTATCCTCAATTCTCAGGATGAATTTTCCCTGGGTATGGCGAGCATAGAGCCAGTTGAATAATGCTGTTCGTGCCCCCCCAACATGGAGGTAGCCGCTGGGGCTGGGGGCGAACCGGGTTCGAATGGAGTTCATAAAAATCCTTTCCTAGTTTCTATATATCTTATTAGGATGTAGTCATTTGTATTATATTATCCGAAAATTAAACTATATACGTGATTACTCATATGGGTTGATGAGGAAAGTTGTGCTAGTCAATTCGATTCAGCCGGCAAATGGCCGATTTGTTTGAGATCCCGTCCAATGGCTTCATGATGATGCCAAGATAGAAGGCAATACCACCAATTATGATTAAATTATGAATGAATTTAGATGGGTATGTAATAACGTCGCTCCTTTGTCCTAAGAGATATTTCAATAGCATATCGCCTTTGGCAGAACAAGTCTTTCCAGGGAGCGATACCATAAAAAGCCTTGACAATTAGATTATATTTATTTACTAGATGCCTCGATCTTGAGTTAGGCTGGAATAAATAAAAAAATATAATAAATACATTGTTTTAGGAGATTACTCATGGCTGTACCCAAGCATAAGACATCCAAGTCAAAACGCGACAAACGGCGTACCCACAAAAAGATTGACGCCCTCAACCTGGCCACCTGCTCGGAGTGCGGAGAAGCCATCGAACCCCATCATGCCTGCCCAAGCTGTGGGTCATATCGGGGCCGCACAGTGGTGGATACTGACGAAGATTAGTTCCGGACCCAACGCAAAGTTCATTCCCAGTCTGCTTATCCCTTGGGTGAGGGGGGAGACCGATCGGCTTCGCAGATTACATCTGCCGGATATTAAAGATGCTGCCGCAACCGCATGTGGCGTTTACTTACATCTACCCCATAAAGGACACATGCCATGAATGATATTGCTTACAAAGGCTTGGATGATGAATCTCGCCAGATGGTTGTGGAGACGGTTCGCCAGCTCTCCAAAAAGATGTTGTCCAGGCAAAAGGTTCTGGAGTGGGATAAGCACGAAATATTTCCCGAAGAGGTGATTCGTCAGATGCTGGGGCCCGAAATCGGGTTGCAGCTGCTATTTATTCCTGAAGCCTATGGGGGCATGGACGGTGGAGCCCGGGATTGCTGTGCCGTCACGCGTGAGATGGCCAAAATCTGTCTGGGGGTCGGGACGGCTTTTTTTGCGATTCAGTTGGGTTCCGATCCTATTTTAGTGGGGGCGACCCACGAGCAAAAAGAGAAATGGCTGGGGCGCATCGCCGAGGGGACGACGTTGGTGGCCTATGCTGTGACCGAGCCTGAAGCCGGCAGCAACCTGGCTGCGTTAAAGACCAAAGCAGAGCCGGTGACCGATGAGAGCGGAAAGGTCACCGGATACAAAATCACCGGTACCAAGCAATTCATCTCTACGGGAGGTTATGCTGACCTTATTACGGTTTTGGCCAATACCCCCGAAGGACCATCCTTTTTCGTCGTAGAGAAAGGCATGGAGGGTTTTACACAACATAAAGGTGAGGAAAAGCACGGCATCAGAGCCTCCAACACCTCGCCGCTGACCCTGGATAACGTATATGTTCCGGCGGAGAATTTAATCGGCGGTGAACCCGGCAAAGGCCTCAAACAAGCCAACCAGGTTTTCGGTTATACCCGATTGATGGTGGCCGCCATGGGGCTGGGGGCAGGTGAGGCGGCCTTGGAAATTGCCATGCCTTACGCCAAAGAGCGTATTCAATTTGGAAGCCCCCTGTCCGAGAAGCAGGGGTATACCCACAAGCTCATTGTTCCCAATGCCGTTCGCATGACGGCGGCCCAGGCCTATATCGACGAAGTGGCCCTTATGCTGGACGGAAGCGCCCATGACCTGCAAGTGGAGGGGGCGATCGCCAAGTATTTTGCCACGGAGTCGGCCGATAAAGCCGCAAATGATTGTATTCAGGCCTTGGGCGGGTACGGCTACATCTGCGAGTTCGGTGTGGAGAAGATCAAACGCGATGTTAAAATTACATGCATTTATGAAGGCACCAGTGAGATACAACAGAGTATTATATCGACCTTTCGCTGGAAGACATCGCGTAAAACCAAAGGGCAGTTCTACGGTAAAATCGTTGACGAGATGGCGGCCTTGGATGCACAGGCGGATGACGTGGGCGGACGCTACTATGGCTTGGCGGCCAAGGCTTTGAACAAGGCCATCGATTTTGCCCACAACAGTCGCCTCACCCGGCAGCAGGCGGTCATGTTTGCGCTGTCGGATATGATGACCCATGTGGAGGTGGGCGCCGCCCTGGCTCGCAAAGCGGTTCAGCTGGCCAAAGCCGGCGACCCCCAAGCCGAGAAAACCAAGGCCATGGCGCGGGTGTTCGCCGGGGAGGTGGCCCAAGTGGTGGGTGAAAATGCCTTAAAGATCGCCACTGGAACCGGTGTCACCGAACCACCGGCTATGGAACAATTCTTGGCTGATATCGGCTATCAAGAGCTGTTGGGCAGCCGGTGCAATTGGGTCGTCGATATGGATAAAATAGCCGACATCATTCTAGAGAGATAGGATATTGCCAATGACAGAAACAAGTGAGCGCGTTGTCGTTGTAACAGGCGGTTCGAGGGGCATCGGACGGGCGATTTGTCTCGCCTTGGCCAAGCCGGGAACCCGAATCTATTTCAACTATTTTTCGCCGGCCGATCCCGAAGCGGAAGAGGCCGCCGCTGCCGAAACCATTGAAATGGTCACTGCGGCCGGTGCCGCTGCCAAGGGTGTTTGTGCCAACGTCGCTGTTGCATCCGAAGTGACTGATTTTTTTAATACCGTCATGGAGGATTGCGGCCGTATGGATGTATTGGTCAACAATGCCGGTATTACCCGCGACAATTTGTTGGTCCGCATGAAAGAAGATGAGTGGGATGCCGTAATGAACGTCAACCTTAAAGGACCCTTTTTGTGCAGCCAGATTGCCGCGAAGATTATGATGAAACAACGCTCGGGGCGCATCGTCAATATTGCGTCGCTGGTTGGTGTGATCGGTAATTTCGGACAGGCCAACTATGTGACCGCCAAAGCGGGAATCATTGGTCTGACCAAAACAACAGCGAAAGAGCTGGCGCCGCGCGGGGTAACGGTCAATGCGGTTGCTCCCGGATTTATCGAGACGGATATGACGGCGGTGCTTCCGGAAAAAGCCCGGGACGCCATGCTCTCCATAATTCCTCTCAAGCGCCCGGGGCAGCCTGAAGATGTCGCCGACGCAGTTGCGTTTCTCGCATCGGAAAAAGCTTCATATCTGACGGGGCAGGTGCTTCATGTCAGCGGTGGGATGTATATGTGAATGCTTATTGGAAACCAAAACGGTTTACGCACTGACGTGCGTAACTATTTTTCGGCCTGGGGTTGGAGATTCAAGTCGCCCGCAGTGTGTGCGGCCGTTGACTCAATTGGAAAGGAGACTTAGATGTCAGTTGAAGACAAGGTAAAAAAGATTATTGCGGAAAAACTGAGTGTTGATTTGGAAGAGGTGGTTCCGGATGCTTCCTTTGTGGATGATCTGGGGGCCGATTCCCTGGACCTGGTTGAACTGATCATGTCCATGGAAGAGGAGTTCGATATCGACATCTCAGATGAAGATGCTGAAAAGTTGGTTTGTGTTAAGGACGCCATCGATTACATTAACGCCAATTAACATACCATTGACCATAGATCTATATTAAGATCCGTTATGACCTTCGGGCAGTCTGCTCCGGACAAGGAGGTTTTGTTTGGAAAAACGGGTAGTGATTACAGGTATGGGGCTGATCACACCACTAGGTATTGGTGTGGATGAGTCCTGGGCAGGAATAATTGCCGGTAAATCAGGTGTGGGCGAGATATCGCGCTTCAATGCATCCATTTTTGGAACCCGGATTGCAGCTGAGGTGAAAGGCTTCAAGGCTGAGGATTTTATGGCCAAAAAAGAGGCCAAGCGTATGGAGACCTTTATCGCCTATGCCATCGCCGCGACGCGAATGGCGCTGGAAGACTCCGGATTGACCATCGATGAATCCAATTCGAACCGTGTGGGGGTTTTAACCGGCTGCGGATTGGGCGGCTTAAATATGTTGGAGCTCACCGCAAAAACGGTGGATACCAAAGGTCCCAACCGGGTCAGTCCATTTTTTATCCCCATGTTGATTGGCAATATGGCGCCGGGTATGATCTCCATCCTCTTTGGCGCCAAAGGGCCCAACTCCTCGGTGGCCACGGCTTGCGCTGCCGGCTCACATGCGGTGGGGGACGCCTATGAGATTATCAAATACGGCCGGGCCGATGCCATGATCACCGGTGGTGTGGAGTCGGTGGTGACCAGAACGTGTATTGCCGGCTTTGGGGCGATGAAAGCGCTATCCACCCGCAATGACGATCCCGAGCATGCATCGCGTCCGTTCGACCGTGATCGTGACGGCTTCGTCGTAGGAGAGGGCAGTGGCATTATGATTATCGAGTCGTTGGAGCATGCCCAGGCGCGCGGTGCCAAGATTTATGCAGAGATCGCGGGATATGGCATGAGCGGCGACGGTTATCATATCACCTCTCCCCCGCCTGATGGGGAAGGGGCGTCTCGTTGCATGCAGTCGGCTTTGGATGATGCCGGAATCGAACCGGACAAAATTGATTATATCAATGCCCATGGAACCTCCACGCCGCTCAATGATCTCTACGAAACCCGGGCCATAAAAATGACTTTCGGGGATGCGGCCAAAAAGGTTGCGGTCAGTTCCACCAAATCCATGACAGGCCACCTTCTGGGCGGGGCCGGGGGCGTTGAGACCATTTTTTCGGCGCTGGCCATCAAAGAGGGCATTATGCCACCGACGATCAATTTTGAGAATCCAGGGCAAGAGTGTGATTTGGATTATGTCCCCAATACAGCCCGGAAAGCTGATGTGATCTATGCCATGAGCAATTCGTTCGGCTTTGGCGGTACCAATGCCTCATTGATTCTAAAAAAATTCACGCCATAAAATACAGCAAACTTTAAAGCACATTCAAGCCATTGGCACTGCATATATGTGTGCCAATGGCTTTTTTAATACCCTATGGCGGGGGAGACCTGTCACTTCTGAGGTTTTTTCTTGCGGTATGGCGCTGATAAAGATATGAAAAAATGTTACCACTGAAAGATGCGCTGTGGGCCGCCGCCTTGGGGGGCATGGATTTCAGGCCGCCGCTGGGCCTGGAAAATCAATCCAGCCCGGCAATTTAAACATTGCGTGGTTGCAGCCAGGTGCAAAGAGGTTGTTATATAAACGACCATACCAATCAGGATACCTGCTTAGAGAGGAAAAGATGAGTGAGTTGAAGATCATCATCGGTTGTGATCATGGCGCCTATCAACTGAAAGAGATTCTGGTCGCGCAGTTGGTCAAAGAGGGCATACCGGTTAAAGATGTCGGTGTCTCGGGGCCAGAGTCCGTGGATTATCCGGTCATCGGTATGCAGGTGGCGTCTCAAGTCTCCCAGGGAAAATACCCGCGGGGCATTTTGCTATGCGGAACCGGACTGGGGATGTCCATGGTCGCCAACCGTTATCCCCATGTGCGTGCAGCATTGTGCAACGATTTGTTCTCCGCTGTCTTGAGCCGTCAGCACAATGATGCCAATATCCTGGTGATGGGAGGGCGGGTGATCGGTGACGTATTGGCGCTGGAGATTCTGAAATCCTGGTTGGAGACACCCTATGAAGGGGATCGCCATCAAAGGCGTTTGGATCTGTTTGACACGATCAAGTGTTGATGCTTTCGCAATGAATGTGTTGATCATTATCCGCATCCGCGCGTTGTTCGCCCGGTGGTGCCGTTAATATAAACCATAGCAGGTTTTGGTATTTTATAAAAACGAAACACCCAATTTGGAAAGAGGTAAGCGATTTGCATAGAGATCTCATTGGGAGCGTCGATCCGGAAATCGGCCGTGTGATCGACCAGGAGTTGGAGCGGCAAAGCAGCCACCTGGAGTTGATTGCCTCGGAAAATATTGCCAGTCGCCCGGTGATGATGGTCCAGGGCAGTGTTTTAACCAACAAATATGCGGAAGGCTATCCGGATAAACGCTATTATGGCGGCTGTGAATTCGTGGATGTGGCTGAGAACCTGGCTGTGGAACGGGCCAAAAAGCTGTTTGGGGCCGAATATGCCAACGTACAGCCCCACTCCGGCTCCCAGGCCAATATGGCAGCCTATTTCGCCTTACTCCAACCGGGGGACACCGTTCTGGGAATGGACCTGGCCCACGGCGGCCATCTGACCCATGGCGCCAAAGTCAGCTTCTCAGGGAAACTCTACAATTTTGTCCATTACGGTGTCGAAGAGAGCACCGGCACCATCGATTACCCGGTGGTCAAAGCGTTGGCCCAACAGCACCGGCCCAAAATGATTGTGGCGGGCGCCAGCGCCTATCCCCGCATCATTGATTTTGATGCTTTTGAAGAGATCGCTAACGAGGTTGGCGCCTTTTTGATGGTGGACATGGCGCATATCGCCGGGCTCGTTGCCGCCGGATTGCACCCCACACCCGTGGGAAAGGCCGATGTGGTGACCTCTACAACCCACAAGACCCTGCGGGGCCCGCGTGGGGGATTTATTCTGGCCAAAGGGGCAAGCGCGGATAAACTGCGTAGCGAAGTATTTCCCGGTATCCAGGGCGGCCCGTTGATGCATGTCATCGCCGCCAAGGCAGTGGCGTTTAAAGAGGCTATGGCGCCGCAATTCAAAGAGTACCAGCAACAGGTGTTGCGCAATGCCCAGACGCTGGCCGATCTATTGCAGTCATCGGGATTGCCCCTGGTTTCAGGCGGTACGGACAATCACCTTATGTTGGCGGACCTGACCACCTGGCAAATTACGGGCAAGGAGGCCGAAGCGGCATTGGGCCGGGCCGGCATCACGGTCAATAAAAATGCCGTACCATTCGATAAACGAGGTCCTGCCATCACCAGCGGTGTTCGCATCGGGACGCCCTATATTACTTCCCGCGGTATGAAAACCCAAGAGGTGAAGCTGATCGCCAAGATGATCATCAATGTGTTGAAACATCCGGATGACGCTAAGGTCCTGGCGCATACAAAGGAGCAGATTGCTGGGTTGTGTAAAGATTTTCCGCTCTATTCCTGACAATGCAGAGGTGGTGAATGAAATCTGATGTCAACAACCGTCCCTCCTGGGAAACCTACTTCATGGATATCAGCTGCCTTGTGGCCAAACGCTCAACCTGCACCCGTCGGGCTGTGGGCGCTGTTATCGTCAAAGACCGTCGCCTGCTGGCCACCGGATATAATGGTGTTCCCAGCAAAGTGCGCCACTGCGCCGAGGTGGGCTGCCTGCGGATGCAGATGAAGGTCCCCTCGGGGGAGCGCCACGAACTGTGCAGGGGGATTCATGCCGAACAAAACGCCATTATCCAGGCGGCTTTGCATGGTGTCTCCATCAAGGGCGCCAGCCTTTATTGCACCAATCAACCTTGCTCTATTTGTGCCAAAATGGTCATCAATGCCGGTATTTCCAGGATTATCTATCAATCCGGTTATGCGGATCCGTTAGCCATAGAGATGCTGGACGAAGCTGGAGTGGAACTTATTCATTTTGACAGCAGTCAATCGGAGGTGTTCCCATGAAGTGTCCGTTCTGTGGAGAGTTTGACAACAAGGTAATCGATTCGAGGGTCAGCAAAGACGGCAGCGTTATTCGCCGGCGTCGGGAGTGCATAGACTGCAACCGGAGATTCACTACCTATGAGCACATTGAAGAGATCCCCATTATGATCATCAAAAAAGATGGGCGCAGGGAAGTGTTCAGCCGCGAGAAGGTCCGTTCAGGGATGCAAAGGGCCTGTCAAAAACTGGATATCAGCATGAATGTGATCGAAGATTTTATCGATGACCTGGAACGTGATCTGCGTGAAACCGGTGAGAAAGAGCTTTCATCCCGGATGGTGGGAGAGAAGGTGATGGCCAAACTGCACACGTTGAGTGACATCGCCTATGTCCGGTTTGCCTCGGTGTATCGTGAGTTCAAGGATGTCAATGATTTTGTTTCCGAGCTTAAGAGTCTCCTGTCCGAAAGATGACGCACGAAGAGTATATGCGCATGGCCTTGGATCTGGCCGCCCAAGGGGCGGGGTATGTATCCCCCAATCCCATGGTGGGCGCTGTGGTGGTAAAGGGCGCCCGCGTTGTGGGCCGGGGATATCATCAACGCTTGGGCCGGGCCCATGCTGAAGTCAACGCCATCGATGACGCCGGTGAAAAGGCCCGGGGAGCGACGCTCTATGTGACCTTGGAGCCGTGTAATCACCATGGCCGCACGCCGCCGTGTACCCAAAAGATACTGGATGCCGGAATTCGTCGTGTCGTGGTGGCGATGGCTGACCCCAATCCTCATGTGACGGGCGGCGGTAATGCCTTTTTAGTGTCCAAGGGCGTGGATGTGACCGTCGGCATCTGTGAAAGCGAAGCTTTACGGCTCAACGAAAGCTTTATCAAGTTCATGGGGTGCCGGCTTCCCTTTGTGGTGTTGAAGATGGCAGCTACCCTGGATGGCCGTATTGCCACCCGCACCGGGGACTCTCGCTGGGTGACCGGGCCACAGGCGCGTGCCATGGTCCACCAGCTTCGGCACGGCATGGATGCCATCATGGTGGGTGTTGGAACGGCGGTGGCGGATGACCCCGAGCTGACCACCCGGTTGGAGCACGGGCGCGGCGTGGACCCGGTACGGGTTGTATTGGACACCCACCTGACCCTGTCTGCGATGGCGCGTATGTTGAATCAGCCGTCCCCTTCGGAAACGATCATCTTTTGCGGAGCGGGTGCCGCAGAAGATAAAAAGATGCGCCTGAAGGACAAGGGGGCCAGCGTTTTAGAAGCGCCATTGAGAGACGGCCGCATCGATCTTAATGCCGTTGTTGAGCAGTTGGGCGCCAGGGGCATTACCAGCTTGCTGATCGAGGGCGGCGCCCAAGTCGCCGGTTCGGCACTCAAAGCGGGTATTGTGGATAAGGTGTGCTTTTTCTATGCGCCGAAACTGCTGGGCGGTGAGGACGGTATTGCGCTTTTTGCAGGGAAAGGTCCTGAAAAAATGAATGATTGCCTGCAGCTGCGTGACACAAAGGTGAGCCGTGCCGGCGATGACATCGTGGTCACCGGATATTTGGATGCTCAATAAGCATGGCGCTGGGTATCGGGTGTTTGGTGTTTGGTAAATCGTGTTTAGTTTTCAGGTTTGAACGCTTGCCGAGTGCCATCAACACAGCGGTGGCATCGGATATTATATAAAACAGATATTTTATCATCAGGTGCATATGTTTACCGGTATTATTGAAGGTTTGGGAACACTTAAAGCCATACGCCCCAGGGGGCCGGCCATGCAGTTCACCGTAGCCGCCGATTTTGAGCTGGGCGGTACCAAGATTGGGGACAGCATCGCCGTCAATGGCGCCTGTCTGACAGCGGTGCACCTTGAGGGACGCCGGTTTCAGGTGGATGTGGCGCCGGAAACAGTGGGTAAAACCACTTTTGGTATCGCCAAGATAGGAGAGCGCATGAACCTGGAACGCGCCATGCGCCTGTCCGATCGCCTGGACGGCCACCTGGTTTCCGGCCATGTGGACGGTATCGGGTATCTGGCCAAACGTGA
>JASFKE010000019.1:0-15524 GCA_050118795.1 Desulfobacteraceae bacterium
CAATTTCAGCAGTCCGGGATGTTTGGCAAAGGGTTCATCTTTAATGCATCCACCGGAGGCAACAGCTCCGGTAAATTACGTCAAAAAGTGGTTGGGTCGATGGCACATAAAATGCTTAACAAATTAACCGGGATTTTATTGCCCCAGCGCGGCGGAGACTTGCATGGCGTAATTGTGTTACATCCCGAGTTTGCCGCCCAGGGTGGGGCCTATGCATACTATCATAAGGCCAGGGATAAGAAATTGGTTGTCCAGATTCCCAATGGGATTCATGATGGACAGCAGATCAGGTTAAACGGTATGGGGAAAAAGGGTACCCATGGTGCCGACCCCGGAGATCTTTTCCTAAAGGTGAAAATACGCAGATCCTTACTCAATAAACTTAAAGGTATGTTGGGTGTCGGAGGAAAAGGAACAGGTTAATGGATCTAAATTTTGTAAATGCTGATACCCGGGACTTTGACCCACGGACCTACTTGAAAATACTGGTCACCATTGCCAAAGCCGATAAAGACAATGGCCCACCCGAGTTTAATTATGTGCGCCGTCAAGCTGACCATTTGGGCTTGGACAGTGAGCAGTTTTTTCAGGATACCGATAAAAACTTTTCCATTGAACGACAAAAAGTGACCCGCCTCACCGCCCTGGTGGTTTTAAAAGACGCCATCGCCCTGGCCTCGATGGACGGGAACTTCTCGCTTCCTGAACGCGAGAAGGTATATACATATGCCGAAAAGCTCGATATTGCCCGTACAGACGTGGATTCTTTAGAGAAATTGATCGGTGAATACCGTCAATTGGATCTGCGATGGCAACAGCTGGTTTCAGGATAATACCCCTATTGTGATATACGCTTATCGAGACGGCTATTTCCCGGGACCGGGCATCTTATGAGTACGAATTGGCCATCGTGGTTCACCGGCCTCAGCCGGCAACTGCAAAAGTGGTGGGCTTTTCTCGGCGCCCTGGATCCCTATTTCTCTCTGGCGCTCTTTGTTGGAGCGTCTATCCTCATGATATGGCGGCTAGACGCCATGGAGCGCAAGGGGCTCGGAGGGACTGTTCTGGGCACTTTGGTGATGCCCTATGCCTCCGGATTGTCTAATCTTATATTCGCATATATTATGGGTAGGTATTCAGGCAACGGTAAACTCGTACTTGAAAATTGTCTGGTCAACAACACGACCAATTTGACCTTGCTCATCGGCCTGCCGGCCATGATCTGGGGGCTCGACATCTTTCCCGGAAAAAAAAGTGGTGGCCCCCATAAAACCCACCGTTTGAACAATCTGTCATTGCTGTTGACATTGCTGGCCGTGCTCTTTTTTACGGGCGCTCTCTGGGCGCTGTCCCGAGATCAAGTGTTGGACTTCAGTGATGGGTTGGTCCTTGTCGGGCTTTTTGTATTCTGGCAGATTTTTCATCTATTTGATGTTCTCAAGCACAACGTTCAAAGCGGGCGTGCTTTACACTGGACCATGTGGGTCGATTTTTTTTGGGTCATGGTCGGCGCAGCCTCTGTATTTGGGGCGATTGAGCGATTGGTGGAGTGGATTCCGAAAACCGGTTCCGGATGGCTGGTGTTTGAAAACCTGGGTTGGCTGAGCGGTATTCTCATGGTTTTGCCCAACGCGTTTCTGGCCATCTATTATGCCAAGTCCAAACGGGCTGATATTGTCTATAGTTCCCAAGTCGGCGACGGCCACATCTGTATCCCCATGTGCATCGGTATGTTTGCCCTTTTTGCCAAAATAGAAATTCCGGCCTATTTCAACCTAAGCGTTATTACCATCATGGGAGCGTGCATGGTGCACTTTATGTGCTTAGCCATCCTGGGGCGTCTGCCCCGAATTGTGGGGCTTGTCTGCACTAGCAGCTATATATACTTTCTTTATACGGGCTTGATTCATTAGCTCCCAATAAGAAAAATTGTGGGATAAGCCCGGCTGTATAAAGATATGGGGCTTATCGCATCAAGCGCTTAATATCCGGTGCTTCAAGGTTGGATGAAGCCACCATCATGGGGTTGCCGGTACGATCATCGGCAGGAATCAAGCGTCCCTCTTTGAGCCATTTTTCGACCCCGAACTCAGTCAAGTAAGTCAAAGCACTGAATTCTTGTATGGTAAAGTGTTTACTGCCGCTATTTGTTTCAGTCTCTTTTTTTATCCCAGGCGTAGATGGAGCCATCGATGATTTGCTTGTGGAACCCGCTTTAAAAGAGGGTATTTTGGATATTTCAGACGTTGGAATCATCCACTTGCCGTTCTTTTTTTGGCCACTTATCTTGTCCGCCCGAAGCCACTTGGAGACAGTGCTTGCGCAAACGCCGGATTTTTTCGCGAATTGCTGGGTTGTATAATATCGCTGGGGACTTTGCATTGAGGAACTCCTTTCCATTCCCTATTTTAGCGGATCATCTCAAAAAATAGTGTAAGATGCAATAGTGCGATGGCCTATTGGGCGCGTGCAAAACCTGCGGGCGCAGGACCCTTTAAAGAAAGCAGGGCGTGTTTACTGAAAAGGATTATGAATGAATAGTTACTTCAGGCCTTCGGTAATCTTTTCCACCGAATCGATCATTTCGGCGGTAAATTCATCTAAATGCTCCTGCTTGAGCTGCAGTGCTTCCATGCTGTTTTGATTCAAGGGTTCGTTATCGAACGCCGGACCGGTGCCGAAATCGGCTTGCTTTGCCAAGTAATTGGCTACATGTACGATATGGGCCAATTGATTGTCACCGGAATCTTCTGGTGTATGGTGATATCTCATGGCCTCGGCATGGGTGTTGGGAAGTTTCCATTTTTGGCAAAGATCGTAGGCGATTTCCGTATGGTCGAAGCCTAAAATATGGTGTTCAGCCTTTCGAAAATTCATCTCGACACTCTTGAGAAATAGATCAATCTCTTTATTTTTGTTGAAGATATGAAGGTCTATCGCCAATTTGCCGGCATCATGGATCAGTCCCACGGAAAATGCATCTCCTTCCATACTCGGGGCCCTCTTTTTGGCGATGATGCGTGAGGCCATGGCCACTGCCAGGCTGTGTCGCCACAACACGCCGGCATTCAAACGATACCCCTTAAGCTGTTTACCCAACATGCTGGAGGATGAAACCATGGTAATGACCTGCTCAAGGGTTTCATATCCCAATACCACTGCGGCTTGGTGAATCGAGTTCACCATTCCGCTCAGTCCGTAATATGCCGAGTTGGCCACTTTCAAAATCTTGGCGGCAATGGCCTGGTCGGTTTCAATGATTTTGGCGATCTCCTTGAAACCGGATTTGGGGTCGTCCATGACCTGACGCGCTTTAAGCAATACCTTCGGCATGGGAGGGAGATCTTTGATGCGCTTTAATATTTTTTTCTTGAGATCATCGGTATCCAGAGTTGCCTCGGTGCTTTCATCCAATGGTTTGAATACCAGACGGTCAGATGGTTCATCTTTTTTATCGTTAGCTCCGGCATCAGTTCCGGCTTCCGGCATCTCTGGTTCGTCAGGCTGTCGTAAATCCAGGGTGACCTTGCTCTTGCAAGCGGGACAGGGAAATGAGACCACCTTTCCCACGGGCAGACGGTCGTCGGGTAAGTTGTATGAGTTATTGCAGCTGTGACATGCGACGTTCATTTATAGTCCTTATGTGTTCGCTTAACATAATGTACGTGGCTTTTTCATGACCTGAATTTTTTTAGATCTGACCTATTATCGGGAGCCGGGGATGAAAAGTTGAGGAATAATATAAGGACAGTGCATCTGCTATAGTTGATTTTCCTGGCCCTGTTGCATTGACACGATACCACCTCCTATTTAGGATGCTTAAAAAAAATATCACCTTAGGGGGACCTGAATGAAAATTATCTTGATGATGGCCGTGACGGCCGACGGGATGATCGCTCGCAACCATTCCCATTTTCCCGACTGGACATGCAGCGCTGATAAACGAATGTTCAAGCAATTGACCCAAAGCGCCGGTGTGGTCATATTTGGATCAAGAACATACGATACCATTGGAAAGCCCCTGCCGGGACGGCTTAATGTCATTTTGACGCGGCAGCCGGAGCGCTATCGTCCGGCAAAGGATCTACTGTTTTTTTCGGATACCCCCGAGGCGCTTTTGGAAGTCTTGGCGGAAAAAGGGTATACCGAGGCCATTGTTGCAGGTGGCGCCGTTATCAATACGTTGTTTATCAAACCGGGGTTGGTGGATGAACTGTTATTAACCATCTCTCCAAAATTATTCGGCCGGGGGATAACGCTTTTTTCGGAGCGTCTGGATTTGGATTTGAAGCTTATCGATTACCAGCAACTTGAGAAGGACACCTTGATTCTCAAATATGGGGTTCGGTATCCCCGAATCCCCCATTGAGCCGTCTCTGATTAATTTGACATTGGTCTCAAAGTTTGGGCATAACCCCTAACGCCGTCTGATTGGGGATACGATTAGCGGTAAATGAACAGTGCTGATAAATCACAGCGCCGTAAAATGTACCGGACCGCCCCATCCCGGTGAAGGCCTGGATCCATAACTGTTAGATATAATTGGATGGCGCTATGGTTTTACTGGCACAATAGTACATCAAAATCACCCAAACCGAAGAAAGACTATGGAACTTCATCTATTTAACACCCTGACCCGGACCAAAGAAATTTTTACCCCGCTCAAACCGCCGAAGGTTGGACTTTATACTTGTGGTCCCACAGTCTACAACTACGCTCATCTTGGTAATCTGCGGACCTATATTTTTCAGGACATTCTAAAGCGCGTGCTCACCTACAATGGTTTTCAGGTTAAGCATGTGATGAATATCACCGATGTGGGGCATCTTACCGGTGATCGCGATATGGGTGAAGATAAACTGGAAAAAGGGGCTCAGAGGGAGGGTAAGACCGCCTGGGAAATCGCCGAGTTTTATACCGACGCATTTAAAAAAGATTTGAAGCGGCTGCGTATTGTGGACCCTACTATCTGGTGCAAGGCCACCGACACCATTGGCGAGCAGATCGGCCTGATCCGTAAGTTGGAGGATAAAGGCTATACCTACCGGATCAGTGACGGAATCTATTTTGATACGTCCAAATTTGAATCGTACAATAAATTGTCCCACCAAAATTTAGAAGCGCTTGAAGAGGGCGCACGGGTGGAGAAAAACCCGGAAAAACGAAATGCCACTGATTTTGCCCTCTGGAAGTTCTCACCGCCAGATGCCAAACGGCAGATGGAGTGGCCATCCCCCTGGGGGGTCGGATTCCCGGGATGGCACATCGAATGCTCGGCCATGAGCATGAAATATTTAAAACAGATGCTGGACATCCATTGTGGTGGTACCGACCATATTGATGTGCATCATACGAACGAGATCGCCCAGTCAGAGGCTGCCACTGGAAAGCCTTTTTTCAACTACTGGTTGCACGGCGCCTTTCTGATTATCAGCGGCGGTAAAAAAATGGCCAAAAGCGAAGGGAATTTCCTGACCCTTGACGCCAGTTTTGTCCAAAAGGGCCTTGATCCATTGATTTACCGATTCGCCACCTTTCAATCCCAATACCGCAAACCCATGGAATATAGCTCCCAAGCAATCGAAGCGGCCAAAAATGGCTTGCATCATCTGCGCAACCAAGTGCGTACTCTAAAGACGGCAGCTTCAGCCGGCAAGGTGGACGATACCTTTAAGAACAAATTCCTCGGGGCCGTCAACAACGACCTGAACATTCCCCAGGCGCTGGCAGTGGTTCAACAGTTGCTCAAATCTGATCTTGATCCCGCCGCAAAATTGGCGACGGTGTTGGATTTCGACCGTGTTCTGGGGCTTGATCTCCACAAAATTAACGCCCAACTGGCCTTGCCGGACGATATCCAAGCGTTGGTGGATGCCCGTAATACAGCACGTAAAGATAAAGATTGGGCCTTGTCCGATCAGTTGCGAGATCAGATTCATTCCCTGGGGTATGAGGTTCAAGATAGCCCCCAGGGAATGAAAGTGTTTAAACCTTGACGGTGTTCGGTTGCTGCAGGACGACAAGGGCCTATGCCTTTATCGGCAAGGCTTAATCAGTAGGGGGCAGTTCAGCGGGTGCGATTTTCTGGTCTTCGTTGACGATGTGCTCGATGACCCAAACCACCATCAGACGTTTTAGATGATGCACCAGATCGTCTGTGTCCTGGGTGTTGGCGATGGTCTGATTCATGCGCTCGATCAGTTCCGTATGGCACTGTTTGTGATGCTCTAAATCTTTAAAACCGATGCGCTCCATGTAGAGCTCTTCATTGCGAAAATGAATTTTGGTATAGTCGTTCAGTGCGCTGAGCGCGGCCTTGATCACACTGATATCTTCTCCGTTTTTCGAAAAACCGATCACTTTGTTGGCCAAAGAGACCAACTCTTTGTGTTCATGATCGGTCTGAAAATGGCCAATGGCGTACTCTTCCTTCCAAAGTAACTCACCCATCTGTTAACTCCTCAATATAGATCATTGTCGATATCAGTGAATATATCGGCAGGAGCAAAGATCCGCTTTAGAAGGATTTTCGATTATCCCGGGTCATCCATCGCCCGGGGCAGCCTTTTTTCCAAATAGCAAGACCGCCTGAATCACCAATCCCAGAGAGGTCATTACCGCCGCAACGAGGAACGAAAACCGGTATGCATGCGGTTCGGATAGACCTGTGGCGATCAGATAATCCACCAATGGGCCGATGATCATCGTACCCGGTAGCCCCCAACTGAGAAAAAAGGTGGCGTTAAACCAGGCAAAACGACGGGCCCGTTTTGCCGCAGGGATATAAATGGATGCCGCCGCATAGGCCGAAGCTAAAATGACAACGTCGGCCACGCCGCGTAAAAAACTGGAAAAAAATATTGCCGGCAGGGCTGGGGTCGCCCAAAGGAGCACCAGCGCGGTGATGGCGGCACTGGTACCCGCCAGCAAAGCGCGCCCAAGCCCCATCTTTTGGCACAGTCGGCCCACCATCCAGCCAATACAGACCATCGCTACGGATTGGGTGTTGAGAATATAGCTCAACGTGCGGCTGTCGAGATGGAGTCCTGCCGAGGCGGAAAGATATTGGGGAAAAATAATGGCAATGGAATTGCGGCCGAAATTGATTAACGTCATGCCTGCAAGGAAAATAAGGTATCGTCGCAATTCGGTGGTCGAGGCGTGGATTGGGATTTTTGACGACGGCGTTGATGAACGATCGCAGTTTACATTCACGCCGCCTTCGGGCAATAGAAAAAGCGGCAGCACGGAGACCAGCATCACTGCGGCGGCCATGAAGAACAGATGGCCCTGGTAGAATCCCCAACCTGCATAGTGCAATCGGAGGCCGTCATAAAACAGGCCGCCCATCCAGATGCCCACTATTCGCCCCAGACCTCCCATGCTGGCCAGGCGGCCTTGTACGGAACTGCGTTCTTTTTCCGGATATAAATCAGATATAAGGGCGCTCCAACTGATATTGGACATGGACCAGAAAAATTCTACTGTTGTGAGTCCGGCAATGATAATATAACCTGCCGCAACTGGCGATGCGGGCAGGCGATGAAGATACCAGACGCCTACCGTGCACACGGCTGCCGTTATTTCGCCGGCCACGATCAAAGATCGTCGAATTTGAAAATAGTCTGAAATCCGACCCCATATGAAATTCTGGGATAGGACATTGACCACCATGGGCAGCGTGGCAAATAGGGTGGTGGCGGTTACGGATAGTCCCAAATAGTGCCGGAGATAAATGGTCAGATACGCATAGAACAGGCCGCGTCGAAACATGGCCAGCATTTCAAATGAGGATAGACCGATGAGCTTTTTACCGGATTCGGATACCAAAAAAAGATGCCTCGCACGTTTTGGGGGGGATAATAGCGATCAGCCGACCTGTTGAAAGTTAATTGCCATGGGCATAAAGTCAACTCGATATAACCCCATCGTTGCATAAAAAGATGGTAAAACGGATGCAAAATCGATGGGATAAAATTACATTGGATTGGAATTAGTGTGAAAAACTTCGAACACCAGCGTATTGCCCAAAATCACAGGATCCTGATGGAGCAGATTCGGCACCGGTTGGACGGAAACGGGCTTGAAGAGGATTGGGGGACGCAGATACACCAAGGCAAGATCAAGGCGTCGGCAGTACTGTTCCTACTCACCAGATGCCAAGGCGGTGGTGGAAAATCGGATCAACCCTGCTTGTTGCTGAACAAGCGCTCCAGCAAAGTGCTTCAACCCGGAGATTTGTGTTGCCCCGGCGGTGGCGTCGAGAGATTGGATCGGTTGCTGTCAAGTGTGATGCAGTGGCCTATGCCGCACTTGCGAAATTGGGCGCCGTGGCATAGGTGGAAAGCCGGAAATTCGAAAAAGGCGCAAGGATTGGCCCTGCTGCTGACCACCGCCCTGCGGGAAGGCTGGGAGGAGATGCGCTTGAATCCATTGAAAGTGGACTTCATAGGACCGCTGCCGTCCCAGAAACTGGTGATGTTCAACCGCCGGATTCATCCCCTGGTGGGGTGGGTGCCAACCATCCGGGGGCTGGTGACGAATTGGGAAGTTGATAGGATCGTGCTCATCCCCTTACGGCAGTTGTTTGACCCTCATAATTATGCGCGCTACCGGTTGCGCTATGCAACAGAACAGTCCGGTATCCACCGGAAAGAGGATCTGCCATGTTTCATTCACCACGACCTCAATGGCAGGGAGATCCTTTGGGGTGCCACTTTTCGCATCACAATGGATTTTCTCCAAATGGTATTCGGATTCCAACTGCCGGACCTGGGCCAGGCGCCGGTGATCAAACGCGTATTGGGAAAAACCTATCTGAACGGCTCCCTGGTCGAACCGGACCACGCCACCCAAATTGAACCCTAAAAACCATACCATCGTGGGATTATAAATGGCTGGCTGATTTTGAATAAACCATTTGATAGTATCGAAGGCATATTTGGTAACCAGCAGGACCAATTTTGTAACTAAAATTGGTGTTCAATTGGTTCCCGGGTTTAATACTTTGCGTAATTACGGCTTTTTTCCGTTTTGGCACACTCGTTGCTTTGTTACATTCTAACGATCGGCTAATGCAGTAAAAACAGGAAAGCGTCGCCGATATCAATTCTAATGAAAAAGAACATAGGAGGTAGGTAATTATGAAAAGTAATTTAATCAAATGTTTAGCAGTGATGTTGGTTGTAGGTTTAATGGCCGTTACAGGTGCTATTGCCGAAGATGGCAGTGTTACAGGTAAGGTCGAGCAAACAGATAGCGGTATTGTAATCTCTGCTGATGATGGGACCACATACAGTGTCATGGGTGCGGATCTTACCGAAATGATCGGCCAGACCGTAAAAGCCACCGGTACTTTGGCCGAAAGCGAATCCGGCAAAGTCCTGACTGTTGTCAGCGTGGAGCCGGTCCAGGAATAAAAAAAACTTCTGAATTGATAGGCTCACAGCCGAGCCGCCTATAAAGGTGGCTCGGCAGCCAGCCTCCTGCCCCGAGCAAAAATTAATCGGTAGAAAATTTGTCGTAAACAGCTCTCCTCTATATAACCATTGAGTGAAATTGTCTGAGAAAAGATTCATCTGACCGGATAATTTCAAAACTAGATACTTACCCAACATCTTTCTACCCCCATCTTATCGTAGTAGAGGGGAAGTCTTTAAGGATACAAAACCTTTGTTGGTAATGGTTTACAGTAAAGTACTATGGGGTCTTGATTCTTTCCGCCTTGGCCATGGAGCTTAAAGAATTTTGCGATGATGGGGTTGAAAGGGAGAAATTGCCGACATCAATTCTAGTGAAACAATGAACACAGAAGATAGAAAGTCATGAAAAGCAAATTGGTGAAATGTTCAGCAGTGTTGTCGGTTATTGGTTTAATGGTCGTCTCCGGTGCTATTGCCGCGGCTGTCAGTATTACCGGTATTACAGGTACGGTTGAAAAAACAGATGGCGGTATTATGATCTGCGCCGATCCTATGGCCGCATACAATGTCATGGGCGCAGATCATACCGATATAATCGGCAACACCGTAAAAGCCACTGATACTTTGGTCGAAGGCCCCTCCGGCAAGGTTTTTACAGTTATCAGTGTGGAGCCGGTTCAGAAATAAAAATTTTCCTGGAATGAGGGATCCTGCCCGGATGCCAATGAAAAAGGACCCATTTATTGCGCCGTACTTTGACAAATATCAGCATTGGTCAACATCGAAGGTGCTTTTGGTAACCAGTAGGGTCAAATTTGTATCGATAACTGATACTCAATTATCTGCCGGATGTTAAGCTAAGGGTGAAATTGTGTACCGGCAACGCCTTTCACGGCCTTGTCAATTTCCGTCAAGTTGACAATGACCGCCTTTTCGATCCCGTTCTTTACAAGGCGCATACAGGCTTCAACTTTAGGTTTCATTGCGCCGGCGTGGAATTGATTCTCTGAGAGATACCGTTTGGCCTCGGCCAGGGATAATCGGGATATATAACGTTCCCGCTCGCTGCCAAAATCAAGGGCGACACCTGGCACATCCGTTGCGATAACAAAGATATCCACGCCTACTTCCTGGGCCAATTTAGCGCTGGCCAAATCTTTGTCGATGACCGCATCCACCCCTGAAAATCGTCTGCCCTCGCGCACAACCGGGATGCCACCGCCGCCACAGCAAATCACGACAAATTCCGAATCGATAAGGGTGCGAATTTCGCGCTTTTCCACAATGGTTTGCGGTAAGGGGGAGACCACCACCCGGCGATATCCTTTGGTCGTTTTTAGGGTAGGGTAGGGCAGTTTTCGGGCTTGGGCAGCGGTAAAGGCAGGTCCGATCGGTTTTGTCGGGGTGGCAAAGGCCGGGTCTTTTTCATCCACCACCACGTAGCTGATGACGGTGATAACTTTTTGTGCAGTTTTAATGCCCATGTTCATCAATTGGGTATCCAGGGTCGATTCGATCATATAACCGATCTGGCCCTGGGTCTGGGCCACCAATATTTCCAAAGGCAGGCGGGGAACCTGTCGGCAGCACTCCTGTTGCAGCAGCAGGTTTCCGACCTGGGGACCGTTGCCGTGGGTGATAATGAGCCGATAGCGACGTGAAAGGCGTGCAAGTTGAGCCATGGGCACCGATAAATTGTCAAACTGCTCTTCAATGGTGCCCTTTTGGCCTTTTTTAATCAGGGCGTTGCCGCCCAAGGCGACCAACAAGGTCTTTTTTTTTGAAGGCATCACAACTCCATACCCCTTAAAGGGCATTCAACCGTTTGTTGAGTACTGTACTCAGAGTCGGATCATTGTGGTCTTCATATTCGTACCGAACCCTCAGGGTCGGTTTGTCGATATCGACCAACTTGGGCAGGTCGATGGGCGTTGCAAAGACGACGATGTCACAGTCGCTGCCGTTGATGGTCGTTTCGAGATCTTTTATTTGTTCGGGGTTGTATCCCATGGCCGGAAGAACCTGATCGATGTGGGGGTACTTTTCAAAGGTGGCGGCTATCAGTCCCACCGCACGGGGCCTGGGATCGACGATGTGGCCGGCTTTCCAACGCTCAGCGGCAATCAAGCCGGCGCCATAAGCCATCTCTCCATGGGTAAGCGTAGGGCCGTCTTCCACCACCAGCACCCGCTTGCCCTCTATTTTACGAGGATTGTCAGCCGTCAAGGCTGAGTTGGCCATAACGATATCGGCATCCGGATTATACCGCTCGATATTTTCAACCACCTGATCAATTTGATCTTTCGAGGCGCTGTCCACTTTATTGATGACGGCAATGTCAGCCATCAGCAGATTGGTTTCGCCTGGATAGTATTGGCGTTCGTGGCCAGGACGAAGGGGATCGAAGACCACCAGATGGATGTCCGGGTGGTAAAATGGGGTGTCGTTATTGCCGCCGTCCCAGATTACGATATCCGCCTCTTTTTCTGCCTGGCGAAGAATTTTCTCATAATCCACCCCGGCGTAGACCACCATGCCCAGGTCCACCAAAGGTTCATATTCTTCTCTCTCTTCGATGGTGCAATAGTATTTGGCGAAATCGTCATAAGAAGCAAAGCGCTGAACCACTTGTTTCGTCAGATCGCCGTAAGGCATAGGATGTCGCACCACTACTGCTTTTTTCTTCATTCTGCGAAGTATTTTGCAGATATGTCGGGTGGTGGGAGATTTGCCGCAACCGGTTCGAACAGCGCATACCGACACCACCGGTTTGGTGGAGCGCAGCATGGTATAGGTAGCCCCGATGAGGATAAAATCCGCGCCGACGGCCATGACCCGTGACGCCTTGTGCATGACCTGGCGATGAGATATATCGCTGTATGAGAACGCGACCAGGTCCACCCGCTCTTTACGGATCAAATCCGTCAGTTCTTCTTCAGGATAGATGGCAATTCCATCGGGATAAGCGTTGCCTGCCAACTGGGGCGGATAACGGCGGCCATCGATATCCGGAATCTGTGTGGCGGTAAAAGCGACAACATGATAACGCGGGTTTTCCTTGAAGTAGACATTGAAGTTGTGAAAATCCCTGCCGGCCGCCCCCATGATGATCACTTTTTCTATCATGATCTCTCCTCTTGTTCTATCATGCCATATTGGCCAACTTTAACATGATTGCGTTTTGGGCATGCATACGGTTTTCGGCCTGGGCGAACACAATGGAGGCTTTGGATTCAATCACCTCATCCGTGACTTCCAGACCCCGCTGGGCCGGCAGGCAGTGCATGAATAGAGCCGTCGGTTTGGAAAAGGACATAATCTGCGAAGTCACCGTATACCCCTTGAATTGGATCTTGCGTTGCTCAAGCTCGTGTTTTTTCCCCATTGAAGCCCATACATCGGTGTAGATCACATCGGCTTCCTTTGCGGCTGCTTTGGGATCTGTTTGTATCTGCACAGTTGATATGCCGGCCTTTTGGGCCATGCTGACGGCCCGGCTGTCCGGAAGATAGCTTTCCGGGCAGGCCGCCACAAAATGCATGGGCAGGCGGCTGGCCAAATGGAGCCATGAGTTCACAATGTTGTTGCCGTCTCCGATATAGGTCACTTTAAGGTCTTTCAAATGGCCGCGGTGCTCTTTGATGGTCAAAATGTCCGCCATGATCTGGCAGGGGTGGTTATAGTCTGTCAAACCGTTGATCACCGGGATAGAGGCGTACTCGGCCAATTCCAAAATATGGGCGTGATCGAACACACGGGCCATTATCATGTCGTTGTAACCGCTGAAGACCCGCGCCAAATCTTTGGCCGGTTCCCGTTTTCCCATATCGATCTCCGAAGGCCCAAAATAGAGGGCGTGTCCTCCCAGGCGATGGAATCCGGTCTCGAAGGAGGCCCGTGTGCGGGCGGACGGCTTGGCAAACATCATGGCAAGGGTATGGTTTTTAAACGGCTGAAAATTTTCCCGTTTTTTAAGTTTGGCCTTGACCTCTTGGGCCAGTTCCAATGCGGAAAGGATCTCATCGGCGGTCCAGTCATCGATATGGAGAAAATCTTTTTTCACTTGGGGCTCCTTCACTCTAAAAATATTTGACAGGCTTCTTTCTGTCGTATCCCGTTACAAATAGACCAAAGAATCGGCTCAACGTCAAGCTGATATTATTTAACATATCAAAATGCTTATATATAATTCCAACCTTGAACTTATCTGCAGATATGCCTATACTCTTTAGGCGTGCAACATCAATATATAGGTCTCTTCCCATGTTTAAAAGCCTCAAACCACTGGAGGGCTGTTATGGAGCTACTCGACCTTTGCTCCCTGGAAAAGTGGGAATCTTTGGAAAACGAAATTCGCAAGCGCACCGGTTTGAATGCCTCCGTTTACAATATTGAAGGCTACCGAATCTTTCCGGCAGAACATTGGCCCAACCGGTTGTGTCCGGAAATAAAGGCTGTTCCCAAAGGGCAAAGCTTTATCTGCGCAGCAGCCCATATGAATATCGCCCTGCTTGCCAAATCATCCAAGTCGCCGGTGATCGAGGAGTGTGATGCCGGATTGATTAAACTGGTCGTTCCGATCTTTGTGAAAGAAGAGTTCGTCGGCGCCGTATCCGGTTGCGGAATGCTCTTGGATGATGGCGAGGTGGATACTTTCCTGGTGCACAAAATGACTGAACTCGATGAAGCATTACTGGAAGAACTGTCAGCGGACTTGCCGGCTATTTCCATGGAGCAGGCCCATGAGATCAGCCGGTTTATCCAAGGGCAGCTGGAACAAATTGTGGCGGACTACCAAAAAAGCGTAAGTGGAGAAGGCCCTTGAGCGCCAATAAAAAACATGTCGTCGTCGTCGGCGCAGGTGTCGCCGGGATGACGGCATCCGATGATCTGGCGCGCTCGGGGTTTCGCGTTTCGTTATTTGAAAAATCGCCTTTTCTCGGCGGGCACGCCATTGAGCTCAATTGCAAAGCCACGGATGCCTGCGTCAAATGCGGTGCCTGCGTGGCCGAAGAGAAGCTGATGCGCGCCACAGGCCACAGCAGTGTTGCGGTCCATCTCTGCACCGATATCCAAAGCATTAACGGCAATGGACCCTTTAACGTCGCATATCGAGTCCATTCACCTCTGGTGAACGCAGACCGGTGCAATGGATGCGGCCTCTGTTTTCAAAAATGCCCCGTTCCCGGTACCCTTGTGCAGGGCCGGGCAACCCGTGTCGGCGCCTATGTGGCCATCCGGCGGGAGTTGTGCCGCTATTTCGACAATGCCGCCTGTACCCTGTGCCGGGACACCTGCCCCCAAGGCGCCATTGAATTGGCGGTCCGGGCGCAGGCAGGTGAATTGGAGGCAGATGCGGTTCTCGTGGCCACCGGTTTTGCGCCCTACAATCCCATCGATAAGCCCTATGGATACGGCCAATTTGAAAATGTCATCACCAGTCTGGATGCCGAACGATTGCTCAGGGAGCACGGGGTGATGAAACGGCCGTCGGATGGGAAGCACCCAAAACGGCTGGCCTTTATTCAATGCGTGGGGAGCCGGGACACCCAACTGGGACATCCCTGGTGCTCCAAGATTTGCTGTGGATCTTCATTGAGAATGGCGCGGCTGATCCAATCTCGTCAAAATGACATTGACATAACTTTTTTCTATATCGACGTGCAGACCTTTGGAAAAGAGTTCCAGCGCTTTTATGCCCAGGTCGTCGAGAATGTGGAGATGGTCAGAGCCATACCCGGCGAAATAACAAGGAGCGATCAGAACGAGTTGAATCTGTTTTACTTCGATCCCGATACCCATACCTGCAAAGAGGCCGTATTCGATGTCGTGGTGCTTTCGGTGGGGCTGGTTCCGGGTCCGGACAGCAGACGCATCGGGAAATTACTCGACTGGCCTCCGGACCGGACCGGTTTTTTGAATCCCCACCACAGCGCTCAACATTCGGCGCCGGCCGGTATCTTTACCTCGGGCGCGGCTGTGGGACCGATGAGTATCGCCGAAAGTGTGAGCAGTGCTGAAAAGGCGGTCTTCGATATTGTGCAATATTTATCCAAGGGTGCCCCATAGCAGCATACGAAAGATAGTAAAATGGCCGAAAAT
>JASFKE010000020.1:0-15490 GCA_050118795.1 Desulfobacteraceae bacterium
TATACATATCAGGCACTCCCGAAACAACTAGTGGATTGGCAAAAGATTGGAATTTTGTTTTGAACGCCACTGCCGGGTACTGCGAAAGTTTGCATGACAAGGCAATAATCTCGCTGCCTGGACGTGATTTGCAGCCTTTTATGGGGCCACCAACAACGGATTCAAAAAAGCCATGGCAGAGAAAATTATAAAAACCATTGTGCTCGACAATGACCTGGAATTAAGATTTTACGATGCCTCCAGAAAGGTTGCCGGGGATCGCTGGCAAGTCACTTTGATCGCCAGAATCGAAATCCCGGTTGAGCAGGCTACATTTCTTGCAGACGAAAACAATCTATATAATTTCAAGACTTTCATGGCTTCATGCGAAAACAAGGTACATTATGAACAAAAACGGACTCGGAATTTCATCGGTGCGACACAGAAAGACGACGTCCTCCAAAGCCTGATGGATTCGTTTCTGACGAGCTCACTTGCTTATCTTTCCCATCCGCATTTTCCACAAAAATACATTCTCCGGCAATATCAAGCCTATCTGAAAAGAAAAACTTGGGCAGCTCAATGAAAATTTCGACTGCCGCCGGAAGAAAAAAACCGACATGACCTGTCTGGTTTTGCATCAGTTACGGGAAGTCCAAGTTCCTGACTAGACAAGAACAAACAGGCTTATGGCCGAACAAATTTTATCCATGGTGTCCCCTGAGGTAACAGAAGATCACCCCATGGAATTTCCATGAAATCAAATTCTTAGGGTCACGGAAAAAAAATAATTGTGCCAGATTGCGCCGGGATTTGGTTCATCTGCAAGGCGCATTGAAGGTTACATATCAAGATATGTGGCCTTCAATGCAACAGAAGCAGATGGGCCAAAGACCAAGCAAGATGGTGCAATTATTTTTTTCCGAGGCCCTTGGATGCCGTTTATTTTTGCGGGATTATGGATAAATCGAGAATATGCAAAGCAGTCGCACCATCTTTGGTATGATATCTGCTTATGTGAAGAATATGTTTTTTTTTGTTCATTATAATTACAGTATATTAAGGAGAACGAAAATGAATAATCAGAATCGTTTTTTAATACTGGCTTCTGTACTGGTTCTGCTCAGTGCCTGTGCAGGACCTCAAAACGTTGGCACCATCGGACAGACGGCTGCGGTACAGCCCGGACCGGCAGAACAGGTAACCCAATTGGAAAAGGATTTGGTGGCAGCCCAGTCCAGCCAACTGGATGTACTGGCACCTGAGTGGTTCAGCAAGGCCAAAGAGTCATTGGGCAAAGCCCAAAAGGCGCTCTCAAAAGGAGAGGCGTTGTCCAAAATCAACAGCTACGTTGCCGAAGCCCGTGCAAGCCTCGCCAAAGCTGAAGCCATAGCCAAAGTCTCCCATACCATTCTGGCGGATACCACCGCTGCCAGACAAAAAGCGCTCGATGCGGGTGCCAAAAAACTGGGCAAGCCCTATATGGATGTTGAAAAAGAGTACCGAAAGCTTACACAGGCAGTTGAAAACAACAACATTCGTTATGCCCAGGACAATGCCGCCAAAGTTCAACAATCTTTTCGCGACATCGAAATCATGGCCATCAAGGCCGGCACCATCGGCAACGCACGCGGCATAATGGCCAAGGCCGATCGGGCAAAGGCCCGCAATATCGCACCACAGGCTTACAGCGCAGCGGAAAAATCATTAAAAGAGGCCGATACCTATATCGGTAAGAATCCATACGATGAAACGGCCAACAGCCAAAAAGCGGTTGCTGCGGAATTTATGGTCAATCGTCTGATGTCCATAGCAAATAGCAGTATAAAGTTCAAAGAGATGGCATCCGAGGATTCAGCGCTTTACATTGAAAGGCTGATGGAGCGTATCGCAAAAGGGCTGAACGCAGGGGATGTGCGCAACAAGAGCCTGGAAAATCAAGTCAAAACGTTGGTCAGTGCGGCCGAGAATCTGCGCAGTGACAATCGGTCCTTAAAAAATATGAATTACAATTATGAAGAGCAAATTGCCGCCCTGGAAAATCAGATCACGGGTCTAAAAGGCTTTTCACGCGAACAAGAGACCGCCAAGGAAAAACTTGCGGCAGAACGCCGGTTTAATGAGCTTTTCGATATTGTGCAAGGATATTTCTCGCCCGATGAAGCAGAAGTATACAAACAAGGCGGCCGGCTGTTTATTCGGCTGCGGGGTATTAAGTTTCCAGTGGGAAAGTCGACCCTTACCCCTGACAATTTTTCCCTTATGAGCAAGGTGCAAAAGGCTATCCAGTCATTCGGTCAGCCGCTGGTCACTGTTGAGGGCCACACCGACAGCACCGGTTCCACTGAGGTGAACCAGCGCCTTTCCCAGGAACGGGCTGAGGCGGTAAGGGCCTATCTGGTAGCCAACCAAACGCTGCCTTCGGATCGAATCTCCGCAAGTGGTTATGGCCCAGACCGTCCGCTGGCCAGCAATGCAACCCCGGAAGGCCGTGCGGTGAATCGGCGCATCGACGTTCTCATCAAACCGGCTCAAAAACCATAGGATTGTGATCGACCAGGAAGCAACAATGGTGGAAAAGAGGAGGGAGTATGAGATCAAATACAGTGTTATTAATGTTATTATTGTCTATTTCAGTCTATGCAATTGTCTGCCCGGCACACGCCGGCGACCTTGAACTCGCCATAGGAGATGAAGCGATTCAATTGTCCTATTTGACGAGTGCAACCATGATGGGGACCCAGGAGCAGAACCTCAATTTCGGTCTGCTTTTCACTGAAAAGCGCGATATCGTGGCAAGTATGGGATTAACCGCACCTGCTTTACTTGGAGAGGCACGGCTTCCCAAGTGGCTGTCCATCGCATTGGGCGTAAAGGGTTATTTTTCGCTGATAGCCGATTAAACGCCACTTCATCGCCCAGAATAAGGGCGCAGGAAAAAAATAATTCCCCCACCTTGTTTGTCTGTGCGTCCGTCTACGGCGCTGCATCCACCGTACATATCCTGATATACGCCGGCGGATGTGCCTTATAGGCGGACCCAAATCCGGCGCAATCCGGGAGAATTATTTCCTTCCTGCGCCCTAACGCGCATCGATGTCGCCGAACTCATAATGAGCGGCTTTCACTTTCAGCAGCCTGGGCAGCAGCCCGCACTGATTGGCCATCTGAATACTCAATCCCGGGCGCGCATTCAATTCAAGGATCAAGGGGCCTTTGACGGCATCGATTACCAGATCCACACCAAGATACCCCATGCCGGTCAGTTCATAACAGCCGGCCGCCAATTGCAGTAATTTTTCCCAGTGGGGTATTTGAATCCCGCTTACGAGGTGGCCGGTATCGGGATGTTCTTTAATCACACGATTGCGCCATACCGCATCCAGCGTTTGCCCAGTCGCCATGTCCACACCGGCGCCGATGGCGCCCTGGTGAAGATTGGCTTTGCCGGCCGACATCATGGTGGGCAGGCGCACCATGGCCATGACAGGAACACCCAAAAATACAATGATTCAGCTCCAATAGGCGATAGCCGCCATACCGTCCCAAAAGCAGCATACCGGCCAGTACGACCAGCAGTAGTTCCGGAAAAACAAATACCAGGTGCGCGATCATCTGTACGGACATCACAAGATAGGCGCCGGCAGCAGCGAAAAGCGTCCAGCTGGCTTGTTTTATGGCCTCGGCCGGTCCCAGCTCATCCCAGATCACCGACATACGTTCGATGGTCATGGCAAGAATCACCATGGGAAAGAGCGCCACCGAGAGCCCCCGCTCCAGTCCGAGCCGGTGGGTCACCACGCTCAACGCCAGCATCAACAAAATGACCACGGTCAACACGGCGGCAAGTCGTGGCACCACCAGCATTTTGAGGTGCTCCAGGTAGAGCCGCACGCTCATGCCCGCTGCCACGAGAATGGTGAACAACACGATCCCCCACAAGAGTTGAGTTTCACGAAATGCAAGGGCGATCAAAACCGGCATAAAGGTCCCGAAAGTTTTGATGCCGATGACATTGCGCAAAATTACGAGAAAAAAGGTTCCCACTGGTACGATAAGCAAGACCCGGTAAATGGCCTGGATCTGAATCGGCAAGCTGAAAATCGAAAAATTGTGCAGCACCGGCCGAGTGATTTTACCGATGGCAATGGCAGACTGGATCTCCGATTCCTGGTTGGCCGCGACAAACATCTCGACCTTTGCGTTTTGCACGCCCAGCGTCTCTATTATCGGTTCAGTGCCGCGCCACCAGGGAAAATAGTCTTCCGGGAGCTGGCTTTCACCGTTGTCGACATTATAGGCGACCCACTGTTTGCCATTGTAGACCTCCAGCCAATGGACAAGCGGTACCTCTTTGCCTTCATCTTTCAGACGGATACCATGAACCGACCGTCCGTGAACCCCCAGCAGCGCCAGCGCATTGACCGCGATATGGATTCGTTTCGCCGTTGAAGGATCTTTTCCCAACAGTAAATTGACCTCCTCACCGGTTTGCTGTGGATTGATGCGGCTGATCAGCATCGGCACCAGGGTTTCCAGATCCGCCGACTTCTCCCGTATATCTGCAATCAGCGTTTCAAATGCTTCTTGCTGCGCGCCTTTGACATCAGGCTTGACCAACTCTTTGGGCCTGTCTGCGGGATCGTATTCCCGCTCCATGCGGCGAACAGTGGCATTGTAATACAAATGCTGAGTCCCCTTGGCCCTGCGAATCGACCATTTGGCCGCACGCTTACCTTCAACAGCCGTAAAGGATAAACCGTACCCCTTAGAGATAAAGTTTTCATTGACAAGGGTGTAATCGCGACTGTTGCGCGGAAGTCGCAAGGATAGCTTCACCGGTCGACCAAGAGCCGTAAATGTAACATGTGCCTCGACATTCCAGGAGACGGTCTTTGTACCGGGGCGCAACGGAAAATGCAGTGCAGACACTTTGTAAAAAAACGCACCCAAACCGACAGCCGTCAGCAAGAGACACACGATGAACAGGTGCTTGTTTCTCATGGACTCGACTCCATGCGACAAAGCGGCTTCAGAAAAAAAATCTTGCCGGCATCCACCAGAAAATCACCAGACAGATAACTGCGTCCGATGAGCATCTGGTAATTGAAGTTGCTGCGATTGGCAAGATTGACTTCGACCTCCTTATAGGTCGTACCAAGACAAATACCCAGGATAATCACAGGCCGCTTTTAGGTATCATGATCTTTACCGCGCAACTTGATTTCGGCTTTGCGCACCAGGGGTTTTTGCATGCGCATCTGCTTGCCGTACTGGTCTATGACAGTGAAGCGCACCCATGGATCCCCGTTTTTTCCAAAGCGTACAATATTGCGTGCATTCAAAGACGAATGTTTGGCGCCTGTGTCCAACTTGGCCCGGAAGATCAAATCCTCCGGATATATGTAAACCTTTTCAAGCCAGCCAACCACCTGTTTTTCCTGCGCCGGAACAACGTCATTCCAGGCAGGGTACAGCAAGCATAAGATCAGCGTCAGAAATGCCTTTCCGGTTTTTCGAAGCACCGGGCCCATTAAAAGCACGAACGGTTGATTTGACTTCAAGATGCAAAGCATGATTGATACCCTCCGCTCCCACACCGTATGATCTTTTGTCCCGGTGCTCTTGGGAAAAATAATCACTTTGAGATCAAATAACCAACATATGGTACTCATCTTTCAAATTGCAGCAAGTTGCCAACCTAAACAGTCCAAAATTGAATCTCGCCGCCATACATTTGTCGGGTTAGCGCGATCCTATTGATCTTTGCCGCGAATGCTGAGCAAGGGAATAGGGCTGCGGCGAAACATCTTTTGGGCGCAGGAACCAATGATGGTATCAACCAGATTGGATCTTCCCTTGGTTGCCATGAGCAGCAAATCGGGCTTTTGCTCTTTGATCTCCTTAATCAATTCTTCATGGGGAACGCCTCTGCGTACTGCGTACTGCGCCTTGACATCGAGTTTAATACCTCCGCCCTCTTCCATTAGGCTGCGAAGCCGATCCTGCCGGTCTCGGGTATGCTCTTCAATTTGTTTTTCAACTGAAAACGCCGGGTATTCTTGAGAAATTTTTCTCCACATATTAATATCTCTCTGGTTGAGCACATTGACCAGCAACAGTTCCGCCCCCACATCCTTTGCCAGATTCGCGGCATATTCGACCAGCGTTAAGGAGTGGTCGGAAAAATCCACGGCCACCATTATTTTGTTTAAAGTCTTCATTTTATCCTCCTATGCAGCATTAGATTAAAAACTAACCCATTACTTTTTTGATGAGCGATTTGACCGGACCTTCGTAACGCTGTACGATCATGACCGGTGTATGGGCGTAACGGGCAACTTTTTCCGGAATTTCACCGAACAGAACATTTGAGAAGAGCCCTTCATTGGACGCGCCCAGGGTAATCAAATCGTAATCTTTTGCCGTGCGGATCAGTGTTGACGCCACTTTTTCGCCTTCCAGCAGACGCGTGTCGGCCTTGCCTTCAAGATTTGCGGTGCGGATGGTCCTTTGGATCCATTGACGCGCTTTTTCTCGATCGCTTTTGGCGGCATCGGGTTCTACCACATAGCCGCATGTCACCTCGTAACCTTCGGCGTCGTGGTAGATTCCTACATATTCAGCGGCAAGGGCCGCATGCGGACCGCCGGCCGTTGTGATTAATATGTGCCGAATGGGGCGATCTCCGAATAATTTAACGGTAATAAGATCGCAGGGCGCCTGCCGTACAACTTTATCGGCCACTTCGCCCATAATCCGGTCTCGTGTTGTGGTGTATCCTTTCCAGCCCATCAGGATAAGGGTCGCCTTTTCCGATTCGGCCGTGTGCAGAATGCCGTCCCACACCTGGTGCGCAATGCGGATCGCCGAACGGGTTTCAATCCCTTGTTTGTTGCCGTACTCGATCGCTTTTCTTAAAAGCGGCGTTTTGTGATGGACAAATCTCATCCCTTCATGGGGCGGAAGGTTTTTGGGCACATCGATGACGCCCAGTACAATGATTTCACCTTGGTGGGCCTTTGCAAGGGGAATGGCCAGTTTCATCAGGGGGACCACATGATCGGGATTGTGCAGTGGAACCAGGATCCGGTACGGATAGGTGTTGGCACTTTTCGACTGGCGGACTTCGAGGACCTGGGGCATATCGGCGCCTGAAACTTTTTCAAAGTATATAAAGTAAACAAACAGGCCGGCTACAATCCATGCCATGGCGATGTACCACGCCCGGGGGTCAAAGTTGAATTGGTAAAACGCCAGAAACAGGTTAAGGACAACAGCGGCAACCGGAGTTGCCGGGTATAAGGGCACGCGAAATCCGCCTTTCAATTCAGGGAACTTGCGCCGCAAGGCAATGAGTGAAAGATTGACCAGTGTAAAGGTCAGCAAAAACATCACACTGGCTGCCGAGCCGATGACCTGGATTGGGAAGAGCAGTGCTATGACAAGCACAATCACGCCGGTGACCGCAATGGCCGTATGCGGCGTACGACGCATGGTGTGGATTTTGCTGAGTGACAACGGCAGCATTTTATCGCGACTCATAGAAAAGGCCACCCGCGATGAGGCCAAAATGGTTGCGTTTAAAGCCGAGACCGTTGAGAGCAGCCCTCCGAAGATAATCAGCGCTGCACCATAAAACGGCATAAAACTTTGAGCGGCGCGCGCAATAGCCGTTTCCTGATGCTGCCCCAGAAACTGCCAGGATTTTCCCGACTCGGGCTGAATGGCCCCTATGCATACCAGCATGATCATTAAATAGATGAAGACGGTGACGCACAGGGAGATCAATGTGGCCCGGGGAATGGTTTTTTCAGGCGCTTTGATCTCTTCGGCAACGGTGGCAATCAGGTCATAGCCTTCAAAAGCGATAAATGTCAGTCCCATGGCGATGAACACACCGCCGGCGCCGTTGGGCAGAAAGGGCCTGAAACTTACCACCGCTTCGCCGGGGAGCTGCAACATCCGCTTCAACCCATAAGCGATAAATATGCCCAGAATTATTATCTTGGCCATGGTGATGATATTCTCGACACTGCCGGTCAAGGCTGTGCCCCGCATGTTGATGAGGATGAAAATGATGCCCACCAAAACAGTCATCATCAATACCGAGGCTTTGTGACCTGCCAGGTTGAAGACAAGATCGGCAACGGGTGGGAAATAGCTTTGCATAAATTCCCAGAAATAGCTGCCGAATCCAAGGGCGTAAAGCGCACATGCGATGATGTAACAAAACCACAGCATCCAGCCTGAGGCGAATCCCGCCGGACCCGGGAATGCCTTGATGATAAAGGAATAGCCGCCGCCTGATTTGGGATGGACCGAAGCCAGTTCGGCATATGAGAGTGCCGTCAGCAGGGTTACCAGGCCGTTGAGAGCAAACGCCAGCAGTGCGGCAGGCCCGGCTTCACCGGCGGCGATCCCTGTGAGCACAAAAATACCGGCACCGATCATGGCACCGATTCCGATCATGGTGGCATCAAAAAGGCCGAGGTCGCGGGCGAATTTGACTTCGGTTTCCTGCGTAGGGCATGCCGGAGATGGTTTCATGCACCGATTCCTTCCGATATTGCCAACAATACGAGGCGGTGGCCTATTTGGCCAAATCAAAAAACTTTACACTCTAAACGGATGAGTCCATGAGCCGTGTCGGGATCTATTTGGAGCAGCATCTATCCACCTTAAAATGCGCTTACATTGCCCTCGGTTGCAATAATTTTATCTTTGCCATCCCTTTATACGTATTGTTTTTAAATACAAGATCCGTTGACTATACACTGCGCGGTTATTAGTCTCCGACGACGAGATCATATGGTACGTTCGGGTCCAATTGAACACTGATCCAAAAGTGCACCTCAAATATCAGGGCATTGTCGCCAAAATCGTTAAATAGTACAAAAGGTTCCGGGTCCTTGTGGATCTTGCTGAGCTGGTGGCAGGCTTGAAGCAGCAGTTGACGAACTTGTTCAACCGACGATCCGTAAATGACCCCGACAGTCACATGCGCCCGAATGATCCGGTCCGACAGGGTCCAGTTGGTGATGTTCTTTTCCAAAAAACTGCTGTTGGGCACCAGAATATGGATGTTATCGCCGGTGCGAATCTGGGTGCAGCGGGCGCCGATCTCTTCAACCTGCCCCAGCACCCCCTCAATCTCGATCAGGTCGCCGATGCTGATCGGTTGCTCTCCCATGATAATGAATCCGCTGATAAAGTTGTTGATAAGATTTTGGGCGCCGAATCCCACCCCGATGGCCACCGCACCACCCAAAAAGGCAAATGCAGCCAAAGGGATATTGATCATTCGCAGGGCGTATAGCAACACCAGAAGATAGGCGGTGTAAAGCAATAGTTTTTCAATTGTGGCGGCAGTTGTAGCTTTGATTTGAGGACGATAAAGCAAGCGTTTTGCCAAACGTCGGACGAGCATTCTTGCGGTGGTAATACCAACGATCAAAATGACCAGGGCCACCAGAATTTTTTTGACCGTCAGCGGCCGGTTGTCAATGACCCATACCTCATAATTCCATATCCCGCGCAATTGGGTCCAAATTTTTTCGGTGCTGTATTGGATGGGTACACGTTCCAACTTGTTGTCTATCTCGTCACCCAATCGCTGCTCGAGCCGCTGTGAAGCCGCCAGCATGCTGATATAGTCGAACCGAAAGGCTGCCACCTGCCGTAGGGCTTCGATGGCGTTGTGATCTTTAGGCCGATTATTTTCAGATGGTAGATCCACAGCGATTTCATCCATGGCACTGCTTTGTTGCCAAAGACTGTTCTGACGCTGCTGTTCGATGGTGAGCACCCGGTTGATTTGGGCAAGCCTTTGTACTGCTTCCTTGCGCCACTGCAATAGGATTTTTCGGTCCACAGCGTCCTTTAGCAGTTCATAACGTGTTTTCCAGATCTGCTCCTGTTGTCCGGTCAGCCGCACCATATCAACGGCTTGTTCAACGGCCGTCTGAAAAGTTTTGCGCCATAGATCAGCTCCCTTCAGCGCTGACTGGGCCTGGGCCAAATCATCCGTGTAGACCGCCGCCTGGACTTTTGACTGAACTTCAAGCCATTGTTGGTCTGCATGTTTTTTTTTCTCGATCCATGCGGCCATATTTTTCTGTAGATCTTTTTTTTTCCGCGCCAAATTGTCGAGGTGGCGTTTCAAATCTTCCGGGCTATAGGCCAACCGGCTTTGGATCCAATGAATTTGTTTGCGAATTATAAAAATGCGATCAGCGGCCACCTGTTTTTCCAGCATTAAATTTCCAACGTAGCGCTGTTGAAGACGGGCCATGGCATCCGCCATCTTGATGTCCAGCTCTAAGCCTTTCATCTGCCAAGTTGCGCCCGGACCGGCGTCCTTGTCTGTTTTGTCCATAAAGCTGCGAAGTCGTTGCTTGGCGGTGTCCAGGCGTAATTGGTCTTCCTCCAGGTTTCGTCGGGAGGCGGTCAGGGCCATATCGGCTATGTCAATGGCTTGCTGGAGCGAATCGTATTCAATTATATAATCATCATAAAAGCTTAACGTGTAAGGCGGCTTTTCGAGCAAACCGCGCTGCTCAAAGGCATTGCTCTCTTCACGCACGGCAGCGGCTTCTTTGACCAGTTCGGTTTCCTTTCTAATTTCGGCCGACAATTCACCGTAGACGCCTTTCAATTCGATAAAACGGTGAGTGCGCGCCCGGAGTGCATCAATGTCGAGCCCAAGACGCTGGGCCGTTTGATGATTTTCTGCTTGCCAGGCAGATGTCAAAGCCGCTTCGACTTCGGATATCAGTTGAGATACCTTTTCCGCAGTCCAGGTCTCTTTGGTTGCCGATTCTGCTTTTGATAAAGACGGCAACGTTTGAGCGCTGCCTGACAGCGGCCGTCCGAACAGTATCCAGCTCAATACCAGCAGGATATGCAAAAAGATGATAATCGCTTTGCGCTTGGTCAATGGTTATTCCTTTTGTTTACAGTTGTAATCGGCCCCAATTCCAGTCTGCACGCACTTTGTCTACATCTGCCAGGGTGGATGCCGTTAGGACCTGACGGACGTACGCCTCTGCTTCAGAACCGTCGATCGTCTGGATTGTCCTCTGCAAATCGGGTAAAAACTGCGGGTCCACACTGAGTCGTCTGATACCGATGCCGATCAGGAACGGAACAAAATCGGTCTGGTGGGCTACCTCGCCGCAGATGGAGATGGGAACGTCTTGACGCTGTCCCTGCCGAGCAATGCGTGCAAGTGCCCGCAGCACGGATGGATTATAGGGCTGATAGTATGCGGCCACATGCTCATTATTGCGGTCCGCTGCCAGCATGTACTGGACTAAATCGTTGGTGCCGATGGAGAGAAAATCAGCCTCCAGCACGAGTTCGTCAATCACTTCGATGATGGCGGGCAGCTCGATCATGGCCCCGAGCAAGGGCTGTGAATGATGCGGCAGTTGCTCTTTGGCCAGCGCATCGCCGGCCTCCCTGACGGCCCGGCAGGCCGCCCTGAACTCGTCTATGGATGAAATCATGGGAAACATGATTCCCAAAGATTCACAATCAGCGCCGGCACGCAGTATGGCCCGTATCTGCTGGTCAAAGATATCCCGGTGTCTCAAAGAAAACCGGATGGAGCGCAATCCGAGTTCCGGGTTATCTTCCGGGAGTCTGGCCAGATACGGAAGCACCTTGTCTCCGCCTACATCCAGGGTCCTTATCCAGGTTGGCCCTTTAGGCTTTCTTGCAAAGAGCGTCTCGTATATGATCCGCTGTTCTTCTTCGGATGGAAAATCGGATCGTACAAAAAATGGGAACTCCGAGCGATAGAGTCCGATGCCTTCGGCCTTGAACTCGCGGGCCAGGTCCAATTCGCTCAGCAAGTTGATGTTGGCCATCAAGCGGATGCGCCGGCCGTCGCGGGTGGTCGTTATATCCTGCATAGGCGCCTTGCTGTCTGCGCTTTCATTACGGGCCTGGTTGCGCCGGTGAAACTGCCGGCAGATGCCTTCCGAGGGGTCAATGTAGATATTGCCGATATCGGCGTCCATCAGCACACGTGTCTCGTAGGGCATGTTCAGCAGCTCGTCCTGGGCTGCAATAATCATGGGGATTCCCAGGGACCGTGCCACGATGGTGACATGGGAGGCAACCCCTCCACCGACCAGAATGACGCCGGCCACAGACTCCGAGGCCAGCTTAAGGAGATCTGAAGGATACAGCTGAACGGCGATGACAATCCGTCCGTTCAGGGGGCTATGCCCCTCGATAGGCTCTCTACGCAGGTTGAAGAGCAGCCGGCGTGCCAGATCTTCGATATCCCTTGACTTTTCCCGGATGTAGACATTGGGGTTTTTCTCAAACAGCGCGATGAAGTGCCGGGCCACCTGCCGAATCGCCGAAGGGGCGGAATGCCCCTGGCAAATCAATGTCGAGATCCGATCGACAAAATTGGGATCCTTCAGGATCATATGATGTGCTTCGAATATCAGCGCCGCACTCTCCGGCAGGCGGCTGACCAGTTGTTCCTGCAGTTGGGTCAGCTGGGCCACCGTATCGCCCAGGGCCTGTTTAAAATCCGCCAGCGATAGTTTGAACGCGTCATCGTCGGTCTCCGTCAGCAGGGGATCGGCCGATCTCATCGTGACTGCCGGCGCCAGGGCAAATCCGCTGACGGCAGGCTCGCCTTTGATTATGTTGCGTTCTATTGACGTTGGCAATGATCCGGCCGGTTTCTCCAGGTGGCTGATAGCCATCATCAGCCGGACATTGGCGATGGTACCGGCCAACTGCGCGGCGATGGCCCTCAACGCCAATACGTCGGCAAGTTTGAAATAGTCGGCTCGGGTGTGCTGCACCACCAGGACGCCGGTCTTTTCCGTGCCGTGACAAATCGGAACGGCCAGGAATGACTTGTACCGCTCTTCATTCGAATTCTTGAAATGTTTGAACCGCTGATGGTTGCGCACATTGCCTGAGCGTATCGCCTTCTTCGCTTCCAGGGCCCAGCCGACCAGGCCCTCGCCAATCTGCAGCCGGATCCGACCCACAGAATCAGGATGAAGTCCTACATTGGCTTTGAGCACCAGCGTGCCTGTTGTCGGCTCCAGAAGATAGATCGATCCGACATGCGCCTTCATGTGTGATGCCACGAGCTGCACCACCTGTTCAAGGAAACTGTCGATATCCTTGCTTTCCGCCATTAAATGGGACAGCTCGCTGATATTGCAAATCATCCCAAGGTGTTCGGTTTTGGTTTTTTTTATACGTGTTTTGCTTTTTCCGGACATACTTAAGGTCATCTTTTTTTCAATCTGTTTACCGAAAGGGCCAAAGCCACGGCAGCAACACCATCAAAACGGCAAAAGTGACAAGGGTCAGAGGCAGTCCGGCTTTTAGATAATCGCTGAAACGGTACCCTCCCATCAGGTTGGCCTGATGGGAAATGGGGGGTCATAAAGCTTGATAAAACCGTCATGGCAATGGCCATCATCATGGCGTGAGGTGAGATGCTCAAATCAGGGGCGGTCTTGATCACGATGGGGCACAACAGAACAACCAGGGGCGACGTTGGTTGGAGTGGGTGTGTAAAGCGGATGCCCAAGGCCACGCCAAGGCGGCTGTCTATAGCACTCACGCCGTTCAGAACAGAACCCTCTGGAAGATGCACCGCATGCAAACGCTCATCCAAATGGTAAAGATCCACCAACTTATCGTGCGTGCAATCTGCCATGACATAGTAACCTGTTGTTTGGCTCAGCCGCTTTAAGATCGTCGGATACGATTAACTCGGCCATATGGTCCACCGGCTCAAAGCGCAGCTTGGTCCAGTTGCCAACAAACTGCTTGAGCCGGCTGATCTGATTGGCGCTGCTTTCGACGATCAGCCGGTCGTCCGCTTCGAGCACCTCTGAAGGACCGGGCGCAAACAAGCTGTGATTCTTGCGATCGATCCATAAGCCAGGGGCATCATCAAGCGAGAGGAGGGGTTGCCTGTTCGACGGGCGATATCCATAATAACCGGAAGCATCAAGGCCGCCACAGCACCCATGGCCAGCATGGCCGGCCATTCGGTGACCAATAAAACGACGGCCGCCGTCAAGATGGATAGGGCTATGATGATTTCAACCGTCATGGTGCTTTTCCAAAGAGGGGTTCACGCTCGGATTGCTTCCGTTGTTGCATACATCAGGAACGTATTTCGATCTTCCTGGTTCAGGTGTTTGCTATAACAGTAAGCAAGTCGAATGCCAAAAGGCTTCGGGCCGGATGCACGACAACTCCACCGTGCCATTAAATTATAATTATACGAAAAATACAGTATTAAAGCTGGCATACCGTGTTTTCAAAAAATCAATAGAATATCATTCTAAAGACTTGGTCCGGAGAGCCACCGGAAAGAGATCAAGCATATAAGAAACAGCATGTCTGCTTTGATCCGGCATAGGACACAAGCTGTCGGAATTTCAATGGCGGCAGATGCGCAGACTGCATTACTTCATTTTGTGTAACCACTTGTAATTGGAAATAATCATTTCCATTGACAGCTGGACGTACGAACTTTGATGGTGCCATTAACTAATTTTGAACCTGGCACAATTATTGATGAGTTTAATTATATGATGGCAAAGCAAAATCTGACAACCATTCGGGGTATTATTCTGGCAGCCGCCTGGGGGGAAAATGGCGCGATATCAGCGGTGGATATTGCGGGCTACGATGAAAAAACCTACCGGGTGGTTAATGATAAGATGGGCAAGCAATTGCGGGCCTGCGTTAAAAAACGGGTTGCTGCCGACGGCATTGTCATGACTCAAAACAACAGGTTAACCATTCAAGTGAGCCGTTATCATATCGACACCGCTGATTCGAAAATTTCCGCCGGGTAAAATTGCAGCGCTTCCGCTTTCATCGCACACATCCCAAGAAACAGAAATATTGACAATTAGAGGTTGAACTTTGATAAAATAGTTCATCTGTCCAGTGTATGGTTTGCGTTTACAAATGCAGTTCACCAGAGCAGCTTTCTCATTGCCATAATCCTTTTAACCCCCGATCTTATTGGTACAGTTAAGCCGGTTGGTATCCCGGCAAGGTTTGGATAAAAAAAAGTACAAACACTGAAAAAACTATGGGTGTTTCCGGTCTGATTCTGCCCCTGGAAGTGACTTCTCAGACGGTTTGGCGGGAAATTCCCATGAGCCTGCTGGCAGCCGTGGTGCTGGTGGTTTTGGCCAACGACCAGTTGCTGGATAAAGACACCGCGTCTTTGCTGACCCTCAGTGACGGTCTGATTTTTCTTTGTTTTTTTGCAAAGACCTTGCTCATCAGGAGCTCCAGCCGCTTTTGATTTCAAAAAAACCAATAGCCTTGTTCAGTTCACTTGCCCGCTTGTCCTGCCTGGCAGCGTCAGCCAACCAGTCAAGCAGGTTCTGATCATTCGGGCCTTAAAAAAAACCTTCGCGTTTTCCATCCAGTAATTGGGTATTCGTCAATGTGTTACAATATGCGTCAATTGTCTCCAGAAAGGGTTTTA
>JASFKE010000021.1:0-15393 GCA_050118795.1 Desulfobacteraceae bacterium
AAACTGAGAACCCGCCTGAAAAACCAAGTCGGCAACACGGCCCTTGCAGTGGCCAGGTATTTTCCCCCAGGCACCAAAATCAGCGCCCCCCAAGGCGGGTTCACCCTGTGGGTCCAGCTTGATGAAAGCATGGACAGTCTGCAAATTTTCCGGGAAGCGATCGCGCAAAACATCGCGGTGCTCCCGGGGATCATGTGCGCCAGTGGGGACACTTTTAACAATTGTATTCGCATCAGCTGCGGTATGCCTTACTCCGATTCCATTGACAGGGGGTTGCAGCGTCTGGCGAATATTGTCAATAAAATGGCAAGTGAACAGTGAACACCATACAACAGGACCTGCCATGAACGTTAAAGAGATCGGCGGAGAATTTGCGTTAATTGATCGGCTTTGCGCCATCATCCCCATGGACCATGCCGATCTGATTGCAGGCGTGGGCGACGATGCCGCCGTCATTCGCATCTCACCGGAGCCCGCCCCCTATCAATTGGTAACAACGGATATTCTGGTGGAAGATCAGCACTTCAACCGCCGGTGGTCGACACCGGAGCAGATCGGCATCAAATCAGCCGAATGCAACATCAGCGACATCGCCGCCATGGGCGGCCGGCCGACCTGGATGTTCATTTCGCTGGTTTTAACCCATGATACCGATGTGGCGTGGGCCCAAAAACTTTATTCGGGTATCAACCAGTGCTGCCGCCGGTACGGTATCGTCGTCGCCGGCGGCGATACCACCCGGGGCCGGGTGAATACCGTCAATATCACCCTGCTGGGAGTCGTATCACAAAGCAATCTGTGCTTGCGAAGCCACGCCCGGCCGGGAGATCTCCTGATGGTGACAGGCGAACTGGGCGCCTCGGCAGCGGCCTTGTCCCTTTTAAAGCGGGGCAAAATGCCAAACGTCCATCTGCTCCAAAAACATCTGGCCCCCACCTGTCGCCTGGATGTGGTCGAAACCATCGCGCCTGTGGCCAATGCCATGATCGATATCAGCGACGGTTTGGGATCTGAAGTCCACCACATATGCCGTCAAAGCGATGTGGGCGCAGAGATCTATGCAGAGGCCATCCCGATCCATGATGACCTCAGGGCAATTGGAGGCGAACTGTCCAAAGATCCGCTGGATTTCGCTCTCAGCGGTGGCGAAGACTACGAACTGCTCTTTTCCATTTCAAAGGACAAAGTGCCCATTTTGACTAAAGCGAACGCTTCTTTCCATAAGGTTGGAAAAATAACGGAAAAGAACAAGGGGCGGCGGCTGGTCACCGCCGATGGCAAGCGCAAGCTTCCGGGAGGATACGATCATTTCATTTAGGCGTTCTTTTGCTGCTGAGAACGACTTCGACGTTGACTTGGCTTGCGATCCCCTCCCCTCTTACCCTGGGGTGGTCGGCTGCCGCGAGGTCTATTGTTCGATCGTCTCGTTCGTCTATTTGAAGAAGATCGTCTTTTTTGGGGTGCTTTTTTGGGCTTTGGCGGCGGTGGCGGCAATGGCGCCAGCCACTCTTGTTCGGGATAGATGCAAGGCAGCTGCTTTCCAAGCAGCTCTTCCATGGCGGGTATATTGAAGCTATCATCCTCGTCCGCGAAACTGATGGAGGTGCCGACCGATCCTGCCCTTCCGGTACGGCCGATGCGATGCACATAATCTTCCGGGTCCCGGGGCAGGGTATAATTGATCACATGGTCCATACCTTCAATGTGGATACCGCGCCCCGCCACATCGGTGGCAACCAGCACCCGGATCTTGCCGGCTTTGAAATTGTCCAGGGTGCGAACGCGCGTCTGTTGGCGTATATCACCGGAAAGAATGGCGCAGTTTATGTTGTACCGGGTTAAAAGATCCGCAAGGCGACGGGTCTCATCCTTGCGGTTGCAAAACACGATGACCCGGTCCAGCTTTTTCTGGGTCAGGATATTATACAACAGGGCCAGCTTTTCCTCACTGGTGACGATATAAACCAACTGTTCTACAGTATCCACCGCCACCTGTTCCGGCTCAATCTCTACCGTTATCGGACTGCGGGTCCACTGCTCCGCGAGCCGGCTTACTTCGGGTGTCAAGGTGGCGCTGAAAAGCATGGTCTGGCGTTTGGTTTTGTGAGGTGTGCTGTAAATAATCTTGCGCACATCCGGAATAAATCCCATATCGAGCATACGGTCCGCTTCATCGATGATGACGACCTCCACCTCACGCAGGTCTATATCCTTGCTGCGTTTAAAGTCGAGAAGTCTTCCAGGCGTGGCCACCACAATATCGGTTTTGCCCCGACTGAGCTGACGACGCTGTTTTTCGTAATCCATGCCCCCGAATACATTGACGATGTTGAAGTGGGTATATTTGGCCAATGCCTTGGCCTCATCGCCGATCTGCATCACCAGTTCGCGGGTGGGACCCAATACCAAAACCCGGGGAAGGCCTGGTTTGCGCTTGGCCGAAGCCGGTTTGCGCAGCATGCGGGTCAGCACTGTAATCAGAAATGCCGCGGTTTTACCCGTTCCTGTTTGGGCACGACCGGTGGCGTCTTTGCCCTCCAGGGTGCTGGGAAGAATTTCGGCTTGAATGGGCGTGCAATACTGGAAGCCGAGGTCGGCAATGGCGTGCATTAAAGAATTGGGCAGCTGAAAGTCATGAAACCGTGTTTTGCCTTCAGCCGGTGGTACCGTGAAGCTGTCCGGGTTCCACTTCTCCGGCTTACGGTTTGCCGGTCTTTTTTTGGATCTGTAATGTTTGGATTTCCGCCCATCGCTGTGGGCTTTATCTTTTGGGGCCGGCGTTTTAGGGTGAACAATGGCGTGACTGTCTTTGTCCCCTCGCGCAGGCGGATTGACCGTTGGAAGTTTTTTGGGTTTAATTGTTTGTAACTTACGGCGGCTTTTTACTTTATTCCATATTTTTTTGAGTGGTCCTATCAAGTTTTGTCTCTTTCTCTATTTCCGATCTCTTAAGATTTAGGCGTCCGTCCAGGCCAGATAAGGAACAAACAGATGGCGGATCTCCTCCAAAGACTCATCAATGGCCAGGGGCATGGATTGGGCAAACATGTCCAACAATATGATGGCGTTGATCATCGAGTCATGGTGACAGGCGGAACGCAAACGTTTGGCAAATGACATGTTGACCATTTGAATGTTCTGATACACACGGGTCAATCCTTTGAACTGAATGTCCGGTTCATCCCCATTTCGCAATTTGAAGTATTGGGCCAGCAAATAGGTGGAGGTTGCCCGCCAAATGGTTTCTTCGGTGCTTGCAAAGGGTAGATGAAACCGGGCCATGGATTTAAAAAATGAAGTCATGGGACAGCCACTGGTGGCCATCAGAAGTCCCATCAATGAACAAACACCGCGCTGCATCGTCGTGGTGCTGTAAATGGTTCGTTCCTCCGTCGATACGACCACCAACGTCCGGTCATGGGACAACAGGTCGGCGAACCGGCTCACAATACCGATCATATTGACAGCTGCAGGGCAGTGCGCATCCGATGCCAATGGCAGAGTGCAATTTTCGCACTGATGAATCTCCAGTCTGGTCCAGTCCGGAAAATTGCCGCTGACGTCAGGCCTGCTCACCAGTTGTTCGGGATCGAGCAGAACGGTAAACATCTCCTTCTGGCCATCTTCCATCTCAAAACGGTATTGTATATCGATATACTTCATAGTTGAATTGTTTTAAGTTTTTATTCTGCGTACCTGTCGATGAATATGGATTCCAGCCCCCCCAGACTGTAGTCAATCTCCATTGAGAGGAATTGGGACATGGAGTGAAGGGTAATGATGGCGTTTTTATCCGCATCTTCGCTACTGACACTTTTGATACGCTTGAGCAGGCCTTCATTGACCTGCTGTGCTCTGGCGTAATGGTTTTCCAAAATCCTGAAGTCAAACTTCATTCCCGGTTGATCTTTATACTGAAAATATTGGGCCAGCAGATACAAGGAAGCTGTACGCACAGTGGTCTCTTCAATGGTGGAAAACGGCAGATGAAACCGGGCCATGGGTTTGAGAAACTCCATGACCGGGCAGTCACTGGTCGCCATGATAACCCCGAATATTGAGGATAAACCCTCCATAACAGATGTATTTTTCAGATATTTACGTTCAACCGTCTCACAAACCACGGTACAGTCGTGATAGGAAAAGACGTCCTTGAAATTATCCACCAATTCCATAATGTTTAAAGCAATGGGGCATCGGGGGTGGATATCGGACGTCAGCGGACAACACCGGCACTGTTCATAACCCAAACGTGTCCAATCAGCCAGATCCTGATCCTGTCCTTCTCTCATCAGGCTCAGGGTGTCGGGAGCCAGCAACAGATCGTACCCTTTGACATTTCCGTTCGCAAATTCGAATTGATAGTGAAACCGAAATGGTTTTCGAATCATGCATGCGCCTTTCTTGGATCTATATTTCCATAAAATTAAATAGTACCACAGGCGATTTAATAAGCCAAACAGCATCAACGATGCCGATGTCGACCACACCCAAGAAAGACAGTATCGTCTCCCTATCCAGCCCCGTTTTCGATCGATACTTGGATTCAACCGAACCGGATGGCATCCACAGGATTCATTTTTGAAGCCTGGTTTGCCGGATAGAATGATGCAATGGCACAAATAACCATTGTCCCAAGGACTATCGCCCCCAAATCAAAGATGCTCAGTTCAACCGGCAATGAGGTCAAAAAGTAAACATCACCCGGCAGTTCGATGAATTGATAGCGGTTTAAAACCGTGCAAAGAGCTAATCCTGTGATCACACCGATACTGATCCCCACGGCGCCAATCACCAGCCCCTTTCCCAAAAATATTTTTTTAAGGCTCCCATGGGTCGCCCCCATGGCTTTCATAATGGCGATATCCTTGGTTTTTTCCCTCACCATCATGATCAGCGCACTCGCAACGTTAAAGGCGGCCACGACAATAATCAGGGTCAGGATGACATACATCATCAGTTTTTGGAGGGCCAACATGGAAAACAGATTATGGTGCATCTGTTTCCAGTGATTGGCCCAATATTGAAATCCCAATTTTGAGATAACACCAGCCGCAGCCGCCTCTACCTTATCCGGATCCTCGACCCTGACTTCAAAACCGGTTACCAGATCCCCAACACCCACCATGCGCTGCAAAGGTTTCATATGGATATAACCGATGCTGCCGTCGTATTGGTGCATACCGGTTTCAAACATTCCGACGACCTTTAATCGATGCATGCGTGGAAGTTGTCGGGTACTATTGGTTTGACGCCCGCCCAGCACCATCAGCATAGCGCCATCTCCCGGCTTCAGCTTGAGCTTCTCGGCAAGCACAGAGCCCAAAACGATGCCGGTCTCATGGGATTGAACGTTGGAGGCCAACAGTTGTGCCAGGGTTTTTCCGTCCCGGATATCCACTTGAATGGTCGATTTGTCAGGGTCAATGCCTCTGAGCACAAGCCCGGATACCCCTCCTGCCGCGCGCAGCATACCCTGGCCGAAGACAAACGGGGCGGCATCCTTCACCCCTTCAACCGTTTCCAATTGGTCCTGCACCTCATGGTGGTTCTCGATCCAACCGCTGTGCCGCATGACCAGCATATGCGCTTCGATACCAAGGATGCGCTTTTTGAGCTCGGATTGAAATCCGGTCATCACAGCGATCACGATCACAAGCACCATGACGCCCACAGCAACCCCCAGGGTTGCCAACATGGTAATCAGGGAAACCAATTTCCGTTGATGCTTCACCTTCAGGTACCGTCGGGTTACAAATGATTCAAAGGACATATTTCATATCTTTCGCTTTCTTTTGTACCGTTATTAGCAACAAGTGCCTTTTGGAACAAGAAAAATTGGCAAAGCTGATATCTTAAAGTCGATATGTTGGTCAGCGCCGGTGACCTTTTGACCCTTTTTACCATCGTTTTGATGCGACGATGGAGTTGACCTTGACGTGTCGCGGAAAAGCGTTATAAATCACTATACAAGCAGCGTTACATATAATTCGGTATCGTTAGAATAAGGTAAATGGGATGGCAACATTAGCAGATCGAAGAAAAACGGATCGTGAACGCCAAAAACGATGGCGCCAACGCCAGCAGGATCAAGGGTACAAACAGATATCGGTGATGATATCCCTTAAAGCGCAATTAATATTAAATCGAGAAAAAAAGCGTTCTGGCAAGACCAACTCGGAAATCATTGAAAAGGCCATCCTTAATTTGGCCGGGAAATGATACGTGATCAACGATGGGTACACAAACGCGTTGACGCCTTATCCGCCCTTGGCCATAGGAAAAAAGGGTTTACAAAAAACAATCAATCCTTTATAGGTACCTATTTGTTACTCACCAAAATAGCGAACCCACCAAGCGGATTTTCAAAGGGGACACATAAATGGGCAAGAAAAGCTTGATAAAATCAACAACCAAAAAGAAAACGAGCGCTAAAGAAGGGGAAGAAAAAACCACTAAGAAAGCAGCGCCTAAAACCACCAAGAAAGCGGCTGCGAAAAGCACCAAAAAAACTGCGTCTAAGAGCACCAAAAAGGCGACAACTAAAAAAACCGCCCCGGCCAAACCAAAGGCAGCCCCTAAAAAGACCAAAACACCCAAAAAGGTATCTGTTAAAGAGCTCCTTTTCAAAAAGTTCGCGCCATTTCATGCTCAGCCGGATCCAGTGGTCATCACCCCACCGGCTGCATCAGATGCGTCTGCACCTGCCTTGATCAGCAGCGCGGATCCCAAAGAGGTGGAGCGCATACGCGCCCTGCTGTTCAATAAGTTCAATATGGATGACATCAAAAAAGCCGCCAAAGCGCCAGCGCCAAAAGCGGCAGAGCCGGTCCCGGAGGAATCTCCAGCCACCCAAGAAAACGGATCGGCTGCTGTCTCAGCCCCTGCGGCTCCATCGCCTTCCGACAATACAGAACCAGAGGCCTATATTACGGTCGAATCCAACACGCAAACAGCAGGAAAAGAACCTGTGGCCAGGCCCGTAAAGATCGGCTTGGCGGTTGCAGCCACCATCGTTTTTCTCTTGTTGGCGATCAGTTACAATAACGGATCCAAATACTATCTGCAGCCCAAAGATAACGCCATTGAAATCTGGAAGGGGCGATTCTCTCCCAAAGACACCCAATTGCTTATGGTTCTGCCCGGGACCGAAATGGCGGATCCGGTCAAGGAAGTCTATACAAAAAAAGAAGTATTCCCCTTGATTTATAATTACTACATTGAAAAGGCGGACAGCCTTTTGGAAGTACCGGGGCTGCCGAATTTTGAAGATATCAAAGGCTACCTGGGACAAGCACAAGATTTCATCGTCACCAGTGAGATGAAGAGCGGTGTGACCTTGCGCTTGAACAATATCGAGCGGATGATCCTGCTCTATAAAGCCGACGTCTCCTTAAGTAAAAGCACCGAAGAGTCCATAGCGTCGGCCATCAAGATTTTAAAGCAAGCGGCCAAATTAACGACAAGCTCGACCCAGGCTGAAATGATTTCCAAAAAAATAGAGATCGCAAAAGAGCTCGCCGCCAAGTTAAAGGGCGAGGTCCAAAAGGGATCACTTCAAAAGCAAATCCAGTAGGGGCCTTGGCAAAAAACAGCTGTTCATCAAAACATTGCCGCCCACGGTGATGAAAAAGGCCTGTACCCCGCGCTTTCGCAGCCCGAGCACCCCCTCATCGGTGTGAACGCTTTCAAAACCCCAGTTCCCTATGGCGCTTTCGCCACACTGTATGGTATAGAGAGCTGTGAGGAGGGGCAAGGCATAGCTGCGAGTCCTCGTACTTTGAATTCACCACGGATAAAGATGCGGGCACACTAAAATGTTTCCACAAGGTCATCACAGAACATTCGGATTCGGAAGCTCACTGACACAGGTCGGAAAGCGCATGCTGATCATTTATGCAGCGGTTTATATCGTTGAGCTCATCGGCCAACATTGGATGGGGATACCGCTATATCAGCTGCTGGCGCTCAGCCCCGTTAAAAGCGACTTTTTTCGATTCTGGCAATTGTTCACCCATCCTGTGATCCATGACCCCGGAGCGCCTATCGGCTTTCTCATCAATTGTCTGGTCTTTTACTTTTTCGCTGGCACCATCGAATCAGCCCTGGGAACACGGGGGTTCCTCAGACTGTATATTATCGCCGCTTTGGGAGGCGCAGTCGCCGGCCTGCTCTTCAGCGGCCTGACATCTTTTGGCGCACCCATGTCCGGGATGATGCCCAGCCTCTTGGCGCTGATCGTTATCTTCGGGTTGCTGCAGCCCGAAGCCACCATCATGCTGATGTTTGTTTTGCCCATTAAAGCCAAGTATATCAGCTATGGCACCATCATCGTCACCACCCTCACCTTCCTGGCCCAAACCAATGCCCATGGCGCCTACCACCTTGGCGGCATCGGCCTGGGATGGCTCTATTTTCGTTCACCCACCCAATGGCTCGATCCAAACTGGTGGCGCTGGAAATATTTCGAGCATACCCAAAAAAAACGCCGATCCAAATTCACTGTGGTCAAGGGCAAAGATCACGATGATGACGACAAGCCGACCATTCATTGATCGCCGGCTCCCAAGACCATATATAATCACTTGAGGAACTGCCCCCCCTATCGAACATCTACTTCAGTTGGTCGTAGATATAGCCAGCAGCCCTGACACAACACATTTGAATCACAAAAGGAGACCCATTGGACCTGACCCCCCAGCAAAGAGAAGCCGTAGAACATACCGGATGCCCGGCCCTGGTCGTCGCCGGAGCAGGTTCCGGTAAGACCCGCACCTTAACCGCCAAGATATCCTATCTCATCGAAAAGGGATTCGACCCGGAGCACATTCTGGCCATCACCTTTACCAATAAAGCCGCTGATGAAATGAAAAACCGCCTGATGCAGCTGACCGGCCTGTCCCCCAATCACTTTCCCTGGGTACGCACTTACCACAGCGCCTGCCTTCAGATACTGAAAAAACACCATGCATTATTGGGATTCGTATCCACCCCCCAGATCTACCAACCCTATCAGTGCGAAAAAATTGTCAAAGAGATCTTGCTGCGCCGCAACTACGATAAAAAGCACACCCGGCCGGTGCTCTATCAAATCTCCCTGGCCAAAAACTCTGCCAACCCGGACAACTATTTCAAGATGCAACCCACATATGCCTACACCATCCCTATGGACGAAATCTATCAAGCATATGAAGATACCCTCAAACAGCGGTCCGCGGTCGACTTTGACAACATCTTGCTGCTGACCCGGAACCTTTTACGCGACACCCCATCGGTGCGCAACGACTACCGCAACCACTTCTCATATGTGCTGGTGGACGAATACCAGGATACCAATGACCTGCAGGAGGAGCTCACCAGCTTGCTGGCGCCTGCGGACAACCTCTTTTGCGTGGGTGATGACTGGCAGGCCATCTACTCTTTCAGGGGCAGCAACATCAACCACTTTCTGGCATTTAACGACAACTATCCCGGTGCAAAGCTCTTTCGGCTTGAACAAAATTTTCGATCCGCCGACGAGATTGTGCAAATTGCCAATCAAGTGATCCGGAAAAATGAAAACAGGGTGGAAAAAACCTGCTTTTCAGAAAAACGCGGGGGAGTGGTGGAGATGCACACGTTTTATAATGAGGGCCAAGAGGCCCAGTGGGTCGCCTCAAAAATTCAGGTGATGCGTCAAGCCGGTATTGTTTATGACCAGCTGGCAGTCCTCTACCGCACCAAGTTCTGCTCCCTAAGCTTTGAGCAGACCTTTAGAGCATGTAATATCCCCTACCAGATGATGGGAGGCAAAGGTTTTTTTGACCGCAAGGAGATACTGGACCTGGTGAGTTATCTCAACGTGGCCCAGTTCGAAAAGGATGACGTCTCCTTTGAACGCATTATCAACACCCCCAAACGCGGGGTGGGACCCGGAACCCTGAAAAAGATCGCTGCCTTGAGGCAGGGTGACATGGGTTTGCTCGACGCCACCCGCCAGGCGGTCAGGGAAAAAATTCTCACACCCAAGCTCTACAATTCGCTCAAAGAGCTGCTGGATCTCATCGACCATATCAAAACCCTCAGCCCGAGCCAGGCCATTATCGAAACCGTTGCCACAATACGGTATATGGACTTTCTGCAAGCCTATACAAAGGGCAACCAGACAGATATCACCAGCCGGCGGGAGAACATTGACCAGTTGATCTATTCGGCCTCCAAACATGAGAATTTACTTGATTTTCTCGAGGAAGCATCACTCGTCAAAGAGGACAAAGACGATGACGAACCAGAGAGCAACCATGGCGTTAAACTATCGACGATCCATGCCTCAAAGGGGCTGGAGTATCACACGGTGTTCGTCATCGGCTGCGAGGAGCAGTTGTTTCCCCACTGGAAATCCATGGAATCCTCCACCGAATTGGAAGAGGAGCGGCGATTGATGTATGTGGCCATGACCCGCGCAGAGAGATGCCTTTACCTGACATCGGCCCAGTGCCGGCGTGGCCAATACAATCCGCCAAGTCGATTTTTGTCTGAAGTCGAGGCGTCGCTATCGCAATAGCCCCCAGCAATAGCCCCCATAGATGCATTATTATAAATAGACGCATTATAAAAAGATCGTAAAAAAGGTTTCCAGAAGCGCGATTTAATGCATATTATGGCAATCTTTAAAACCCATGATCGCTAATGGTCAATCATTTCAAACGCCAGGGAGTACAATGGGAGAAAAACAAATCCAACCAAAGGGGCGGCATAGATCAATTTTACTTGTTGGATTGATATTAACAGCCCTCGGTCTCTATTTTTACATTCAATGGCAAAAGCCTTCGAATATCACCCCAGGGCCCGAATTAGCGGTTGCCGGCAATCCGGCCCCGAATTTCGAGCTTCCCTTGCTCAACGGCGAGGTCGTTCAACTCAATGATTACAGAGGTAAGGTTGTATTTCTGAACATATGGGCCACTTGGTGCGGTCCCTGCCGGGAGGAGATGCCGTCAATGGAAAAATTATACCAGCAGTTGAAGGGCCAGGCCTTCGAGATTCTGGCCGTCAGTGTGGACTCCCAGGGAGACGGAGCCGTTGCGCCCTTTGTGAAGCAGCACAATCTGACCTTTCCGGTCCTGCTCGATCGAGAAGGCCGAACCGGCAGCTTATACAGCACGACAGGTGTTCCCGAAACGTTTATCATCGACAAAGATGGCATCATCATCTCCAAAATTGTCGGGTACCGCAACTGGTCAGCCCCCAAGGTCGTCGAGGCGTTAAAGGTCCTTGCACAACGTCCCACCGGCAACAATTAACCTTACGGTTGCATGACAGGATAGGTTTGGCCGCAAACAAGCTGTGCCATAAGATTTTTCAGCTCGCCTGCTAAACGACCTCCCCCTTAAGATCTTTTTCATTAAACCACGGCATGGGAAATGGCTGTCACCCGTATAGGCATCCCAGCGCAAACCGAGATTTTTTTTATGGACCGGATTCACTTTGGATTGACTTCATGCCGAAAGTTTCATATTCAAGTGTCACCATATACTTGCTGTCATGGTTAATTTGGATCAGAGCGGATACGCGTATATTCCAGCTGTTCCTTGCCACTGGCATGAACAGGGATATCATAAGCTCCATTTTCAGGTCCCCCTCTGCAAAAAAATCCAAACAACAAAGGACAAATGGTTATAAAGATCCCTTTTGCGGCCTTTGATCAGATACAAAACAGCTACCATTAGGAGGTGTAGGCATGTTTACCATCCTCAAGCGAGAGGAGATGGCCGGAGGCACTGTCATCCTGAACGAAATCGAGGCACCACTGATTGCCCGCAAGGCCAAACCCGGCCAGTTTGTCATCCTCAGGGCCAACGATGAGGGCGAGCGCATCCCATTGACCATGGCCGATACAGATCCTGAAAAGGGCACCATCACCATCATCTACATGGTGGTGGGTAAATCCACCGCCCTGTTTCGAGATTTAAAGCAGGGCCAGGGCTTTCAGGATGTTATCGGTCCATTGGGCAAGCCCACCCACTTGGAGAAAGTCGGTACAGTGGTATGTGTGGGGGGCGGCACCGGCATTGCCGTGATGCATCCCATTACCCGCGCTTTGAAACAGATCGGCAACAACGTAATCGGCATCGTGGGCGCGCGCACCAAGGATTTGCTGATCATGGAAGAGCAAATGACGGCGGCGTCTCATACGCTGCATCTGTGCACAGATGATGGTTCTTACGGTGTCAAGGGGTTTGTCACCGAAGTGCTGAAAGATGTCCTGGACAAAGAAGATGTCAAATTGGTGGTGGCTATCGGTCCGGTGCCCATGATGAAGTTCGTCTCCAAAATGACCAAGGAGTATAATGTGCCGACCCTGGTGAGCCTGAATCCCATCATGGTTGACGGCACCGGCATGTGCGGCGGCTGTCGTGTGAGCATAGGCGGTCAGACGAAGTTTGCTTGTGTGGATGGCCCGGAGTTCGATGGCCACCAGGTTGACTATGATGAGTTGATGCTGCGGCTGCAGGCCTATCATGAGGACGAAAAAGAGTGCTACGAAGAGTATTGTGTTCTGCGTGACGCACAATAACCGCTTAACCCGGATGGGATTAACATTCGAAAATTTTGATATCATCTTTAGCAAGGTGCAAAATAGGGAGATATTGACATGGCGGAAAAAGAGAAAAAGAAAAGGGGCGGCACACGGGCGGCCATGCCCGAACAGGATCCCGAGGTGCGCAAACGAAATTTTTTGGAGGTGCCCACCGGCTATACAATGGCCATGGCGCAGCAAGAGGCCGCACGTTGCATACAGTGCCGCAAACCCGGCTGCGTGGCCGGCTGTCCCGTTGAAGTGGATATTCCAGGATTTATCAAGCTGATCACCGAAGGCGACATGACCGCCGCCATCCGCCACCTGTGGAGCAAGAATGCCCTGCCGGCTGTCTGCGGCCGCGTCTGTCCCCAGGAGACCCAATGCGAAGCCAGGTGTGTTGTGGGAAAAAAAGGTGATCCGGTGGCCATCGGTAACCTTGAACGCTTTTGCGCCGACTATGAGCGCGAAAACGGTACCGGTGAACTGCCCCCAATCCAACCCGCCACCGGAAAAAAAGTGGCTGTGATCGGTGCCGGGCCCTCGGGACTGACCGTGGCCGGTGATCTGATCGTCAAGGGTCACGACGTGACCATATTTGAAGCTTTTCACAAAGCCGGCGGTGTCCTGGTATATGGAATCCCGGAATTTCGTTTGCCCAAAACCATCGTCGCCCAAGAGGTCAATTTTTTAGAGCGCCTCGGCGTCAAAGTGCAGTGCAACGCCGTGGTTGGACGCACTGTGACACTGGATGAACTTTTCGAGGAGGGTTTCGATGCCATCTATGTGGGCGTGGGGGCCGGACTGCCGCGCTTCATGAATCTTCCAGGAGAAAATTTGGTGGGCATCCTGTCGGCCAACGAATATCTGACACGCGCCAACCTGATGAAAGCGTACGAATACCCAAAAGTGGACACCCCCATCCCCCTGGGCAAGAATGTCGTGGTGCTGGGCGCCGGAAACGTGGCCATGGATGCGGCGCGGACCGCCATGCGCCTGGGAGCCGACAAGGTTAGAGTCGTCTATCGCCGCTCGCGCACGGAAATGCCGGCCAGGATCGATGAAATTCATCATGCCGAGCAAGAGGGCATCGAGTTTTTCTTGTTGACCAATCCCACCCAATATCTGGGCAATGGCAAAGGCCGGTTGACCGGCATGCAGTGCCTGAAAATGGAGCTGGGTGAGCCCGACGATTCGGGCCGGAGGCGTCCGGTGCCCATTGAGGGATCTGAGTTCGAACTGGAGTGCGACTTGTGCATCGTCTCCGTAGGCTCCGGCGCCAATCCCCTGCTGACCAACGACACGCCGGACATAGAGCTCAATCAATGGGGTTATATCATCGCCGACCCCAGAACCGGAAAGACCACCAAAAAGGCGGTCTGGGCCGGCGGCGATATCGTCACCGGGGCTGCCACAGTCATCCTGGCCATGGGCGCCGGTCGTCAGGCCGCCGACTCGATCCATGAATATCTGACCCTGGGGTGGTAATTTCACGTTGAATTATGGTATAATACAATCTGTGTATAGGCTTTATGATAATGTTTTTGGCAAGGATAGAGGGAGGAATCTTTATTGCAGTACCACGACGATCGATAACGCAGTCCTGAAACATTATCTTAAAGCCTATAATGAATCTGTGCTGCGGGGGGTATTCAATGAAGAGAAACAATCGATCATTCATTGAAAGACGATCATCGAGTGATAGAAGACGGCTTTTCTCGTTCAAGGGTCTCTATTGCCGGAGACAAAACAGGCGGATATCTGAAGAGAGAAGGCTCAGCCACGAACGTCGCAAAAACTGGGTTCGTGTCGGCAAGTGGTCAGGCGCGCCCCTAAACCATTTGAAAATATCAAAATATCTTCTCGGGAAAACCGGTCTTACAAAAAACAACCCATATCCATAACACGGGTCCACTCCCATAAACGGACGCGGCGATGATCGATGCTTATTTGTCGCTCTGCCGGCCTTTTTTCAACAAGGCCTCCAGCCCTGCAAAAGGTTGGTGCATCAAGGCTTCGTCGGGCTCATCACCGTTCGGGCCCGAGCTGTAAGCCTCCTGGACCAGGTCCCGGGAGTGCTCGTTTTCATGGCAATAAATACACAACAGCTCCCAATTACTGCCATCGGGCGGGTTGTTGTCGTGGTTGTGATCCCGGTGGTGGACGGTGAGTTCACGCAGCCGTTTTCCCGAGAACTCCCTTCCACAGCGGCCGCAAACGTGGTCAAACAGCTTGAGGGCCCGTTCACGATATGTTTTTTCACGATTTTTTCGATCTCTTACGGCCTGGGCCACGATATCGGTCATATGGCTTTTACCCTGGGAATCGGTCTTTCCGGTCATCACTCCCCCTGTTTTCCTGCGGGCTCATTTGAATTGCTGCATCCCTTGTTCAATATGCTTTTTGGCGGTGCGCCGATCAAGCCGGGTACGCTGGGCAACCGCCTCGTAAGTGCCGTGTCTTTTATACAGCAAGTAGCAATAGCCTGCAAGCAGGCTCTGGGCATCCATGGTGCCGTTGGTGATCCCGCGTTGCAGGATCCCATCCAAGGTCTGGCCCGATGGAGGCTGAAACGGTGTGTACTGGCTTTTGATCAACAGGCGTCGCACACACTGTTCAAGCTCCCGTACATTTCCGGGCCAGGCATAATTTTCACCAAGTTGCTGCACAATCTGCTTGTGCAACCGAGTAGCCAGTTGTTTCGAACGTTTTCCCAAAATCCGCTGGATGGTGTGATCGACAAGATCCTTCAACTCACCTCGGTTCTCGGCGATGCGCTGGTAGAGCCCGGGCACGATAATTATGTCCGAACACAAACGGTAGAAAAAATCATC
>JASFKE010000022.1:0-15191 GCA_050118795.1 Desulfobacteraceae bacterium
AACCGTGGAAAATGTCTGTGAGAACTTTGCCTTCCACGCCAATGAAAATAATCTGGAACTGATTTGCACCATCGATCCGCAACTGCCGAGCTGGTTTGTCGGCGATCGATTGCGGCTGCGGCAGGTTTTGGCCAACCTGGTCGGAAATGCGATTAAGTTCACCCATTGCGGTGAGATCGAAGTGAGCGCCGCGATCTTGCCTTGCCCCCAAAATGATGCGCCCCCCCTGTCGCATCCCGAACAACAGATGATTCATTTTTCCGTGCGCGATACAGGCATCGGCATCGCCCAAAAGAACCAGGCTCATATTTTTGATCGTTTCACCCAGGCGGAGTCGGAGAGCACGCGCAACTACGAAGGTACGGGCCTTGGGTTGACCATCTGCCGGCACCTGGTGGAAAAAATGGGCGGAAAAATCTGGTTGGAAAGCCGTACCGGCCAGGGTGCGACCTTTTCCTTCGTGGTACAACTCGAGCAGATGAACATACCACCGGATGCTTTCCAATCCCGCATTGCGCATACGGATCACCCTTTGCGTGTTCTGCTGGTCGATGACAATGCGGCCGCCCTTTCAAGCATGAAAAAGATGATTTCAGGCTTCGGCCTCCAGGTGCAGGCGGCAGGCGACCAGGTCAGTGGTTCCCGCGCATTGAGTGACGCTTGCGACCATCAGAAACCGTTCGACATATTGCTGATCGATGCTCAAATGCACCTGACGGAACAATTTAAAACCCAGCTGCAAGCCCATCGCCGTATCGCTGATCGTGGCCACAAACTTTTCCTGCTCATCACGCATCTGTACCAAAAACATCCCATCAACCATCTGCCAAGTGAGGTCGATGGCTATTTCATCAAACCGCTGAGGAGAAATGAACTGATAGAAGCCATCGATCTGGCCGCTGGTAAAACGATCCCATCCAAGGCCTGCCGGAAAGCACCCCGAGCCATAAACGGTCAAGGTCTTGAATCTTTGCGCATCCTTTTGGTCGAAGACAACATCAACAACCAGATGCTTTTCAAATACTACATAGAAGAGTGCTGCCAACGCATCGACGTGGCACAAAATGGAAGTGAAGGCGTCCATAAATTTAAAACCGCCAAGTATGATCTCGTTTTCATGGATCTGGCCATGCCGGTCATGGACGGATATGAAGCAACCCGGGCCATACGTCGCTGGGAGGCGGATCAAGGTGCAGACGAGGTGCCTATTGTCGCATTGACGGCCGACGCGTTAAAGGGGCGCGAGCAAAAGAGCCTGTCTGCCGGATGCACGGATCACATTACCAAACCCTTTACCAAGAATCAGATCCTTGAAATTTTACACCAGCACGGACCCCAGGGACAAAGCAAACTCAATGCGGTAGGGTGTATCGAGTATATCAATTCAGACCTGAAAGGATTGATACCGTCATTTATCCACAATACCCTTCAAGAGATTAAAATACTCGAAGAGGCCATCAATCAAAACGACTGGCCCACCATTGAGCGCATGGGCCACAGCATCAAAGGGTCATCCTTTGGTTATGGATTTAAGCGCATGGGGCTGATCGGCCGCAGGGTGCAGGCAGCGGCGAGTGAGACCCACGGCAGGGAAAAGTTGCCGGGGTTGCTTAAAGAGTTGATAGACTATACACAGAATGTTCAAGTTGTTTATGTGTAATTGGGTTTGATCCGCAGCAGAAAGGCAGCACCATGAATATGCCGACATCCAACGTGCCCGGTCCGGTTCTCATTATTGAAGATGATCAAAAAATGGCCGATCTGGTGGCCCACTATCTGAAAAGAGAAAACATCCAAGTGCTGTTTGCCCGGGATGGCCATCAAGCCCTAAAAATGATAAGACAAAAAACCCCGGCATTGGTACTTTTGGATATCATGCTGCCCCATATGGACGGTTGGGAGGTTTGCAAGGAGATCCGCAAATTTTCCACCGTGCCGGTCATCATGTTGTCGGCCCGCACCGATACCATCGACCGGGTCATGGGGCTCAACCTGGGAGCTGATGATTATATTACCAAGCCGTTTGAATCCCATGAATTGATTGCCCGCATAAAGGCGGTGCTCAGAAGATTCGATTCCGATGGCCGATCTTCCGATTCGATATTGCGGCATCACAACCTTTGTGTGGATCTGGATAAACGTTCCGTTAAAATCGGCCCTAAACGGATCGAGCTGACGCCTCACGAATATTGCCTGCTGAGCACATTGATGAAATATCCGGGCAAAGTGTTCACTCGCGGCGAACTGCTGGAGCACATCTATCCTCGATGCGAAGTGGCCGTTATCGACAAAGTCGTTGACATCCATATCGGAAAATTGAGACGTAAAATAGAGCAGCAACCATCGAAACCAAAAATGATCCTCACCATTCGGGGAGTCGGTTACCGCTTTGCCGAGGCCGATGATGAAATGAGTTGACCCCACGGTTGCATAAAAAAGATGGCAAAAAGTCTAAAAGCACTTCACCTTGCCACCTTGACTTTGGAGCCCTAAAGACTTTTGCAGCAATGGGGTTGACCACCGGTGACGAGCCACCGGCACAATTAAACAATTTTTCCACGGATCTTGTATCAACTGTACTGGCGTTCTGCTTTCTTCTCTTTGCGCTGCGATCTTAATTTTACGTAAACTTGTTTACAGCTTTGCCAATTCTTTATTTTTAGTTGATAGGCTGATTTCACCATACAGGAGATCCGTTTGCCGCAAACGATGACCATGGTGTAACTGGACCGCTGCAAGTTTCAGTTGAATTTGGCAATCGACGACATTGGGTCAATGTGTAACCAAAAAGAGGTGAGTAATGAGTAAAATAAAGTGGTTTACGCTTTCACTATTTATCCTGACGGCCTTTGTTTGCCAGGCGGTCGCAGGTACAACATTAACTTTCTGGCATGGCATTGAGAGTCCTGAAAGCATTCAAGTTCTTAACGAAAAGATCTCCCTGTTCAAAAAGAACACAGGGATTGAGGTTAAGATGATGCATTATGGCGCCGCCGATCAGGTCAATGGCAAAATAATGACGGCTGTGGCAGGCAACAAAGCCCCCGATATCATGTGGTGGGGACCGATGAACACCGGTCAGATGGCGAAAACCGGAAAATTGGTCAAGATTGATGATTTTTTAAAAAACGACCCCTCCTTCGACAGATCGGATATCTACCCGGGGCTGTGGGAGGGGGGCAGCTACCAGGGCGCTGTGTGGACATTTCCCTTTGCCGCCAACAATGTGGCGCTCTACTACAATAAAGATCACTTTCAGGCCGCCGGCCTGGATCCCCAAGGGTTGAATACATGGCAAGACCTTAAAGCGTATGCCAAAAAGCTGACCACCGAAGATCGATACGGCCTGGAGTTGTCCATCGGCACGGGCGAGTGGCTCACCTTTTCCACCCTGCTGCCTTTTCTGTGGCAGGCCGGCGGCGACCTTGTCACCGCCGATGGGAGCAAGGCCGTTTTTAATTCCCAGGCCGGCATCGAGGCGTTGGAATACCTGAGCGGCTTGGTCAATGAAGAGAAATGCGCCAAATGGTCCGAAGTGGGGGCCGGGTACAAGATCGACAATTTTGTCGCCGGCCGCGTATCCATGATGATTTGCGGTCCCTGGAATTTGAATGCATTGCAATCCCAGGATAATGTGAAATACGGTGCTGTTTTTCTTCCCAAAGGCAAAGTGCGCGCCACCGATTTGGGAGGGGAGAATCTCTACCTGTTCAAATCCAATGAGGCCCGGGAGAAGGCGGCCTGGGAGCTGTGCAAGTTTATCGCATCAGCCGATTTTCAAGTGGATTGGGCGATGCAGACCGGCTATTTGCCGATCAGCAAGAGCGCAGCGGACGACCCAAGATACAAAAGTTTTCTGGAAAAGAATGCTTTTGTAAAGACCTTTTCGGATCAGATGCAATATGCAAAAGCACGCCCGGGTATTCCGGCCTACCAAAAGGTATCCGATGCCTTTTCCAAAGCGGCCGATCTCGTTTTCTATCAAAAGAAATCTGCCAAGCAAGCATTGGAAGGCGCGGCCGCAAAGGCTACCAAATACTTGAAGTAGTTATTTTGTCTGAGAGGTTTTCAGCTATGACATGAACAAGAGGGGAGGCCTGATTTTGTTAATCGGAAAAAGGTCTCCCCTCTGTCATGGTAAAGAAAATAATTGCACCCTATTGTTTGATATATCGTGGAGCGGTCTCAATGAAAACAATACAGGCCTGGATTGACCAAGAGCACATATCGGCCTGGCTTTATCTTGCCCCGGCCCTGGTCCTTTTGAGCATTTTTGTCTTTTATCCGACTGTGCGCCTGCTTTTCGACAGCTTTTACAGTTGGGACGGAATGGGCGAAAAGACCTTCATCGGGATTCAGAATTACCAGATGCTTGTTGAGGACGAAGAGTTCTGGCAGACGGTTAAAAACTCTTTCGTGTTCATCATCGGTTCGGTCCCCACGGGGATGGCCATCTCTTTGGCAATGGCCCTGTTGATTCAGAAACATCTGGTCGGCCGGGATATCTTCAGAACCATTTTTTTTGCACCCGTGGTGACATCACTGGTTGCCGCAGGCCTGGTATTTGTGTGGCTGCTCAATTACGATTTCGGTGTCCTGAATCTGATGCTGGAAAAATTCGGCTTTGCCAAAGTGCCGTGGCTGGTGGATGACAAATACGCCATGCTGTCGGTTATTGTAATGACCATATGGAAAGACGCCGGCTACAACATGATTCTGTTCCTGGCCGGATTGAACAATATCAGCGAAAGCTATTATGAAGCCGCCCGGATCGATGGCGCGGGCAGTTGGCAAATATTCTGGAAGATCACCTGGCCGTTGTTGATGCCGACGACCTTTTTTATTCTTGTGGTGCGCATCATCTTTTCGTTCCGCACCTTTGAACAAATATACGCCATGACCAAAGGCGGACCGGTGGGCTCTACGACGGTGTTTGTTTATTATATCTATGAAAAAGCCTTTAAATATTTCGAAATGGGGTATGCTTCTGCGGCGGCCATTGCGCTGTTATTGATCGTGCTTGTTTTAACATATATTCAATTTAAAGTTGTCAAAAACGAAAGGCAGTAGTGGATTAAAGGGCATAAGAGAGACAGCATCAAATGATAAAAACATTGAAATATGTGTTGTGTGTTGCATTGTCGGCGGTATTTATATCTCCCCTGATATGGATTTTTTTGACTGCCGTTAAAACGGACATCGAAGTCCGTACAGGTTTTTCAATTTTGCCCAGCGATGGCTGGCATTGGGAAAACTTTAAAAATGCCTGGATGGCCACCAATTTCGCACGACAGTTTATCAATTCGCTGATCATGGCTCTGGCGGTGACCCTCGGTCAGATCTTTACCTCGGCACTGGCCGGTTACGCCTTTGCCCGTTTGAATTTCAAGGGCAAACCGATTGTCTTCGGTGTCACCCTGGCGACATTGATCATTCCCTACCAGCTGCTTGTGCTTCCCATCTACATCATGTTCAGCAAAATCGGCTGGATCGACACCTACTCGGCATTGATCGTGCCAACGCTGGCCAATGCCTTCGGCATCTTCCTGTTCAAGCAGCATTTTGAAACCATTCCCATCTCCATAGAAGAGGCCGCAAAAATTGACGGCGCATCTCGCTGGAAAACCTTGTGGAGAATAATTTTACCGATTTCCAGGGCGCCTGCGGTCACCCTCTTTCTGCTCACCTTTATCGCTGAATGGAATGATCTGTTCAAGCCGTTGATCTTTACGAGTTCAGAGGAGATGCGTACCGTACAGTTGGGGCTGACGGTTTTTCAGGACCAATTTACAACGAACTACACTTTACTTATGGCGGCGGTTCTATTTGTCACGGCCCCGGTACTGTTGTTGTTTCTCATCGGGCAACGACAATTTATCGAAGGCATCGCCAGAACAGGCGCCAAAGGATAGGGCGAGGATAAAATTATGGCGGGTGTTGATTTAAAAAGAGCGGAAAAAATATATCCCAATGGCTTTCGCGCGGTGCATGCCATCGACTTGCAGATTGAAGATGGTGAATTTATGGTTCTGGTCGGTCCCTCCGGGTGCGCCAAATCCACAACCTTGCGCATGATCGCCGGGCTGGAGGATATCACCAGCGGTGAAATCTTTATCGGAGATCGGATGGTCAATGATATCTCCGCCAAAGATCGCAATATCGCCATGGTGTTTCAAAACTACGCCCTCTATCCGCATATGACCGCATATGAAAACATGGCCTTTGTGCTCAAGCTGCGCAAAATGCCCAAAGAGGAGATTCGGCGCCGGGTCCATGAGGCGGCTGAAATTTTGGATATTACCGCCATTCTGGATCGCAAGCCCCGTCAAATGTCCGGCGGCCAGATGCAGCGCGTGGCCGTGGGGCGTTCCATCGTCCGGCGGCCCGAGGTCTTTTTGTTCGACGAACCGCTCTCCAACCTGGACGCCAAACTGCGCGTGCAGATGCGCGCTGAGATCTCCAGGCTTCACAACAGACTGAAATCAACCATGATCTACGTCACCCACGATCAAGTGGAGGCCATGACCATGGGCGATCGCATCTGTGTCATGGAGGCGGGCCGGATTAAACAGCTCGACACACCCGGTAATCTGTACCACAAGCCGGGGAATCTGTTTGTAGCGGGATTTATCGGATCGCCGGCAATGAATCTCATTCCGGCGACATTGTTGAATTCCAATGATGCCTATCAAGTGCAAATCGGATCCGTGAAAATAGGTATCCCCGACGAGATGGGACGCAAGGCCTCGGACTATGTCGGCAAAGAGGTTGTTTTCGGGTTGCGCCCGGAGGATATCTATTCACAGACCAACTGTCCACCGGAGCTGGACAATGGTATCGACTTCGATGTCACCCTGGTCGAGAATATGGGCAATGACCTGTATGTTCATGTGTCCCGGGAGGGTCACTCCTTTATCGCACGCCTGTCACCCGATACCCGGGTGCAGGAGGAGGCGTCTCATCCTATGCGCTTTGACACCCAGCGCTGCCACCTGTTCGATAAGCAAAGCGGTGAGAATTTGACCATTCGATAATCTGCTCTATATATTCAATCCCCGCCAATGCCTGGTCAATCCCCACAAATGCCTGGGTGGCGGACCTATCGCTTTTCACCACCGCCAAAGTGAAAAATAAAGGCTGAGTCTGAGAGCGACGCGCCCAATCAAAACCTTCCATGAATAAATTTACATCTATTTTTGTAACCTTCTTTCAAGGATCAGCTCTTAAGGATCGTCAATGGAAATCATTACAAATGATAATCATTACTAAGAATTGAAACTCGAGATTCAACTCAAATTATTTTCAGTGGAGGTATTATGGATGTTGTTATGCTATCACGGTTGCAGTTTGCGGCGGCTACCATGTTCCATTTTTTATTCGTGCCGTTGACCCTGGGGCTTTCTGTTCTGATAGCGGTGATGGAGACCAAGTATGTCAGAACCGGCGATGAAACCTACTTGAGGATGACGAAATTTTGGAGCAAGCTTTTTTTGATCAACTTCGCCCTCGGGGTCGTTACCGGAATCACCCTTGAATTTCAGTTTGGCACCAATTGGTCGCAATACTCCGCATATGTCGGGGATATTTTCGGCTCCTTGCTTGCCATTGAGGCCTCTGTCGCCTTTTTCCTTGAATCAACCTTTATAGGCATATGGGTTTTTGGATGGAACAAGCTCTCCAAAAAGGCCCATGCCACGGTCATGTGGCTGGTTGCGGCGGCGGGCAACGTCTCTGCCATCTGGATACTGATCGCCAATGGCTGGATGCAAGACCCCGTCGGCTATGTCATCCGTAACGGCCGGGCGGAGCTGACCGATTTCGCCGCGGTGGTTTTCAACAAGTTCGCCATTCTCGAAATCGTCCACACGGTGCCGGCAGCCTATGTTCTAAGCGCCTTTTTCGTAATGGGGATCAGCGCCTATTACCTGTTGAAAAAGCGGCATGTCGAAATTTTTACCTCATCGTTTCGAATGGCCCTGATATTTGGCCTGGTTTCTTCCGTCGTCGTCGGGATTACCGGAGATATGCACGCTGTGCATGTTACCGAAACCCAGCCCACAAAATTGGCTGCTATGGAAGCGCATTGGGAAACCTCGACCAGGGCGCCTGTTCATCTTTTTGCTATACCTGATGAGGAAAATGAGAAAAACAGCATTGAATTCGGATCGATCCCGGGCCTTCTCAGCTTTTTGGGCCACCACGACATCAATGCAGAGGTCAAGGGTCTCAAAGATTTCCCCAAAGAGGAGAGGCCCCCTGTTTTTTTGTCAATGCTCTCTTTCAGAATTATGGTCGGGCTCGGCACCCTGTTTCCACTTTTGTGCATTTACGGCTGGTTTAAACGCAAAGATCTGATTGAAAACACAAAATATCTGAAACTGATGCTCTTGGCCATCCCTTTGCCCTACCTTGCGACAACAACCGGATGGGTCCTGGCTGAAGTCGGCAGACAGCCCTGGATCGTATACGGTTTACTCAAGACCTCCGATGCGGTATCTCCTCTGGCCGTCTCCCAGGTATTGACAACTTTGATTGCTTTTATTCTGGTTTATGGTCTGCTGGGCGCGGTCGGTTTTTATTTGATCGGCAAAGCCGTCCGCAAGGGCCCTCCCGCCGTTGCAGAGGCTGCCACTGTCTCCATCGGTATTGATTGATAAATCGGTCATTTGTTTTCATGGAAAATCACAACTATTGAAATATTGAAATATAGTAAGGGGCAAAAATGGAATTACAAACAATATGGTTCTACTTGTGGGGTTTGTTGTGGGCTGTTTTTTTTATGACAGACGGGGCTGACTTCGGTATCGGGTCCCTCTATCCTTTTATCGGTAAAAGTGAAGAGGATAAAAGGATCATCGTCAATTCAATGGGGCCTTTGTGGGATGGTAACGAAGTATGGCTGATTACCGCCGGCGGTGTTACGTTTGCGGCATTTCCCACCCTCTACTCCGTCATGTTTTCATCCCTCTATTCGGCCTTGATGCTGATTCTTTTTGCATTGATTTTGCGCGGTGTCTCCTTTGAATTCAGAGGGCAGGTGGATCATCCGGTATGGCGCAAAATCTGGGATGGATGCATCTTCATCGGAAGCTTTGCACCGGCTCTTCTGTTCGGTGTGGCATTTGCAAATATTTTCAAAGGGCTGCCCATTGACGGGCAGGGGTTGTTTCAAGGAACGCTGCTGACACTTTTAAATCCCTACGGGCTTCTTGGCGGCGTGCTTTTTGTGGTGCTGTTCATGGTCCACGGCGCTCTCTGGCTGGCCATAAGGTCTAAAGATGCGCTCCATGAGAAAGCTGCGGCCACTGCCAACACGCTATGGTCCGTTGAACTCGTGGTGGCTGTCATTTTCCTGGTCGCAAGTTTCTTTTCGACCCGGTTGTATGATAACTATCTGGCCCATCCGGCTTTTTTCCTCGTTATTCTGGTTACCGTTTTCTCCCTTCTGGGGATTAAATTGTTCTTGTACAAAAGGGACTATCTCAAGGCATGGCTCGCTTCTGCGCTTACCATCGTCGGCGCCACCTTCTATGGTGTGATCGGGCTTTTTCCCAATATGTTCCCGTCGAGCATCGATGCTCAGTACAGCTTGACCGCGCATAACGCATCTTCGAGCCCGCTCACTTTGAAAATCATGCTGATCGTCGTGCTCATCTTCATACCGATCGTGATCGGGTACCAGATTTGGGCGTACAAGCTCTTTTCCGGTAAAATCGGAGCTGAGGATCTCGACCATGAAGAGGCGTATTAACGGGTAACCGATCAATCGAAACTACGGCATAGGGTCTTATGGGGGGACCCTATGCCTGTCCACAGTCTCATGGGCCAACGGGGAGATCTAAATTTGAAAATTGTGCGCCATGGGGTGGAAATTATCGCATCTGCACCGATTTACGCAAAAAGCATACCCATCTAAACAGCGAACTCCATACAGTTATAAGTTCTAATTCACTTTCTATCTGCTCAGGAGGAATTATGGCAACCGTAGTCGTTTTAGGAGCGGGCATCGCCGGACATACAGCGGCTATGACGCTTAGACACCATTTAAATAAAAAACATGAGGTTATTGTTGTTTCGCCAGCTGCCTATTTTCAATGGATACCTTCGAATATCTGGGTGGGCATCGGCAAGATGACCAAAGATGATATTCGTTTCCGGCTGGCCGAAGTCTATGCAAAAAAGAAAATCACCTATTATCAGGCAAAGGCTGTATCCATCCACCCGGAAGGCAATTCAACCCAACCTAAGGGATTTGTGCGCGCCGTCTCTACGGCGAAAGATAACTCCGGCGAGATGACGGAAATCGCGTATGATTTTCTGATCAATGCCACGGGGCCGAAGTTGGATTTCGGAGCCACACAGGGATTGGGCCCCGATAACGGCCATACCCACAGCGTTTGCAGTTACACACATGCCGAGCAGGCGAACCAGGCTTTCCAGGAGGCCATTGCCAAGATGGAGGCGGGCGAGAAACAGCGTTTCCTGGTGGGCGTCGGCCATCCCACGGCCACTTGCCAGGGCGCGGCCTTTGAGTATGCCCTGAATCTCTCCTTTGAAATCAAGAGCCGGGGGTTGGACGATTTGGCTGAGATCACCTGGATCTCCAATGAATATGAACTGGGTGATTTCGGTATGGGGGGAGCGTATATCAAGCGTGGTGGTTATGTTACGCCGACAAAAGTTTTTACGGAGTCAATTTTTACAGAGTACGGCATCCGCTGGATAAAGCGGGCCGGTGTTTATGATGTGGAGCCCGGCAAAGTACATTACGAGACCCTGGACGGTGAAAAGAAAAGTGAAAGCTTCGATTTTGCCATGTTGATTCCCGCTTTTAGCGGAGTGGATCTCAAGGCTTTCGACAAAACCGATGCCGACATCACCGACAAGTTATTCGTTCCCGACAGCGGTTTTATGAAGGTGGATGCCAACTATGACGCCAAGCCGTTTAAAGATTGGCTGGCGGAAGACTGGCCCATGAACTATCAAAATCCGGACTATTCCAACATCTTCGCTGTCGGTATCTCCTTTGCGCCGCCCCATCCGATATCTAAACCAATGGAAAGTCCCAACGGAACCCAGATTTTTGCTGCGCCGCCTAGAACCGGTATGCCTTCGGGCGTTATGGGAAAGATTGTGGCAAAGAATATTGTCCACCGGATTAAAAAAGGCACCAACGACAATATACACAGTGCCTCCATGGCGCGGATGGGGGCAGCCTGTGTGGTCTCTGCGGGATTTGGTTTGATGCGGGGCAGGGCCGCCACCCTGACCGTCTATCCCGTCGTGCCGGATTGGCATCGTTTTCCCAAATGGGGGCGCAATATTCTTTACACCGTTGGAGAATCCGGGCTGGCCGGCCACTGGATCAAAATGGTGCTGCATTACATGTTTTTATATAAAGCCAAGGGCGGTCCCCTTTGGTGGATGATTCCAGAGTAGAAAGAGAGGAGGCTGTATGTTCAGCAAAATTCGGTCCATTCAAGTTCGAGCCTATGATGATGACGCCTATCCGCCGTTTCCCACACGCATGACACTGTTCTGGCGGCGCAACTTACTTTGGCAGGCATGGCGTTTTAGCATCCTCAATTTGAAAATGATGCGTATCGTCGTTTTGGGGCACGACTGATCCTAACCCACTGAATCAGTACCGCTTTTCAAACCAGCCCCTGTTTGAAAGCGAGTGACCTGGCCGGCGACGCTGGTATATTCGGCGTCGCCGGTTTAATATCTACTTATTCATCCTGGCGCAAAAGCTATCTGTCTATATCTTTCTCTTCAATCAAGCCGACGACATATGGCCCTTCCGGCGAAACGGCGATTTTTGGATGGTCGGGGGCAAGCATCGTCACTGCTTTCTGGAGATCATCGATTTTAGTGATGCCGATGGCGCCCAATTCACTTTCATCCAGATAGGGTGAAAAAAGATAGACCCTGGCCGCTTTGGCAAGTGCCTGATAGGTGGTTTGAAGACACCACTGGTCGATCTTAAAATTCTCCGGTTTGCGGCAGTGGGCGACAAAGTCATCGCTCGAATGTCCCTGTCGTACCAATTCGCAAAATTCTTCAGATCCCAATCCTTCGCGGCATTCACAGGCAATGATGATGGCGCCGCCCTGGCGCAGGGCGCCGCTGGCGGCTATCAAGCCCTTGCTGACCTGGTAGAAGGTGGCATCCAGGGGGTATCCCCCGGCCGAGGTCACCACCAGATCCACCGGTTCCGATAACCGTTGCACCGACATTTGTTCCACCATTTTGCATCCGGCAAGATGGGCTTGAACAGGATGACCCGCAAAAACACCGACCAGCTCCCTGTGTTTGTTGATGACGACGTTGACGATGAAATCGACTCCGGCCACTTTGGCCACCTTTTCACCGGCGGCATGGAACGGATTGCCGTCGAGTTTGCAATTGGTGACATTCCGGTGATCGATCATCTCGAACGAGTGCATGAAGGTCATGGTTTTAAAGCTGGAGATCCCCGGCAAAATAGACTTGCGGCCTCCGGAATAGCCCGCATACATGTGGGGCTCGATGAGACCGGTCAGAATTTTAAGATCGGCATCCAGATAGTGCTTGTTAATCTCGATGGGGGCGCCGTCAATCTCTGCGATTTTGCGTAGATCTTCACCCTTGCGGCAATAGTGGTTCTCGATGCGATAGTTGGCCGCGATTTCGGCGCCCACCATCTGCTCAAGCTCTGTGCCCAAATTGGGGCGGTGCATCCCCGTAGCGATTAGAATGACGATCTCTTGCCTTTTGATGCCGGCGGACTCAAGGGTATCGAGGATTGGCGGCAGGATAATTTTATTCGGAACAGGCCGGGTGACGTCTGATATGACGACACACGCATTTTTGCGACCCCGGGCCATGAGCGCCAACGGGACCGTACCGATGGGATCGGTGATGGCTTCTATAACGCTCTCTTGGGGCCTGGGCAGCGGTGGCGCCGGATAGGGAGTCAGGACCACTGCATCATCGGGCACCTCGATTTCAAACTCGGTTGATCCGCATAAGATCTGCGTCCTCATGGTTCCTCCTGAAAGCCGTAGGTGATTCTCGGCGCCTGTGGCAAGTTCTCCATGGCAAGTACCTGCGGCACATGGCTTGCATGAGTAAACAATTATAATCCATAAATGATTGTCAACGATCAATATGGATTTGGGGGCCGTATGAAAGATAAAACATCGTCTGTTTTCTGTTTCATATGGTATGGTTTGACGAGGGTGTTATACTATAGGCTTTAAGATAATTAATTTGACAAGGATAGAGGGAGGAAGCTGTATTGGAGTAATACCGCGACGACCGATAACGCAGTCCAAATCAATTATCTTAAAGCCTATAGCAGCAAATACAATCTGTTTCAGGAGGAGATGCGGTGCAAAAATCGGAGGTGACCAAACTATTTCGTGACAAGGCTGAACATGTATCGGCCATTGTGCAGGAGGTCTCCAGTGTGGAAGAAGCCATTGTCTATACGGTGGATGTCTGCCGTCAAAAAGAGGCATGCACCCTTTTACCGTCCGGTTGTGAGTTCGATCTGTCGGACAAGGCCCAAGCTTTATGTGACGATAAACCCGCCAAGCTGATAGCCGCAACAGACCTGAGCAAGTCCCATTATGAGTTGCTGGTATCACATTGCGACAAGGCCGGCATCCGGACCATCACCCATGGGCTGCGTGACCATCTTGCCGGGGTGGATGTCGGTTTAACCTGGGCCCAATGCGGTATTGCAGAGACCGGCACCCTGGTCATCGATTCCACGGATGAAGATTTGCGTCTCTCGACCATGGTGAGTGAAATTCATGTTGCACTGCTCCCCGCCGCAGCGATTTGCAAGAGCGTCGCCGACTACCAGGATCGGCTAAGAGCCCACATGAAGGAGGATGGAAATTATTTGGCCATGGTCACCGGCGCCAGTCGAACCGCGGATATCGAACGGGTTCTGACGCTGGGTGTTCATGGGCCGTTGGAACTGCATATTATAGTGATTGAGGAGTGTCATGTCTGATCGAAGCAAGATGAAGGATTACCAAAAGGAAGTTCGAGTGGCGCTGGACAATAACTTCCTGCGCGACGCCATGGACAAGTTTGCCGTAGCCTACCGCACAGCCCGGGAAAATGCCTTCGCAGATATGGATAAGGACCACCTGATCGACGATGTCGCCCGGCGCAAAGACGGGGCCATTGCCCAGGTGGACACGCTATTTGAGCAGTTCAAGACGGTGGCCCGGCAAAAGGGGATCTTCGTCCATGTGGCCGACGATGCGCAACATGCCAATGAGATCATCGCCAACATCGCCCAAGTGACCCAGTCCAAAAAAATCGTCAAATCCAAATCCATGACCGCGGAGGAGACGATGCTGAACCATTACCTGGAGCTGAAAGGGTATGAGGTGACAGAGACCGACCTGGGAGAGTGGATCATTCAACTGCGCGGAGAGAAACCCTCCCATATGGTGATGCCGGCCATACATCTTTCGCGATATCAGGTATCGGATCTGTTTACCGATGTCACCGGAAGCCGGCAGGAGAGCGATATCGAAAAGCTGGTAAAGGTGGCGCGCAGACAGTTGCGTCATAAATTTATCGAGGCCGACATGGGGATCACCGGCGCCAATTTTGCCATCGCCGATACGGCAACCATCGGTTTGATCACCAATGAGGGCAACGCACGCCTGGTGACGACGTTGCCAAGGATTCATGTGGCATTGGTTGGGTTTGAAAAGCTGGTGCCCAGCCTGGAGGACGCTTTGGCCGTGCTCCGGGTGTTGCCGCGCAATGCCACCGGCCAGAACCTGACCTCTTATGTGACCTGGGTGACGGGCGTTACCCCCAAAAATCAGGAGACCCGGAAAAAAAAGGAGCTGCATATCGTTTTTTTAGACAATGGTCGAAGGGCTCTGGCCAAAGAGAGATCCTTCGGGCAGGTGCTTCGGTGTGTACGCTGCGGCGCCTGTGCCAATGTCTGTCCGGTCTATCGCATGGTGGGCGGGCATCAGATGGGGCATATTTACATCGGCGCCATCGGCTTGATCCTGACATACTTTTTCCATGGGCGTCTCCAGGCACGCAACCTGATTCAAAATTGTATCAACTGCGGCGCCTGCAAAGAGGTGTGTGCCGCCGGTATCGATCTGCCGGCATTGATCAAACAGGTCCATGCCAAGATTATCAATGAACAGGGGCACCCC
>JASFKE010000023.1:0-14832 GCA_050118795.1 Desulfobacteraceae bacterium
TCCGATTATTTGTTTTAAAATATTTATTACAAAATTGTTCATTCTCTTTATAAACAGTATCTTATGACTCATCTTCTGAACTATGACCCAGCAAAAGCGCACAAGCTTACCCACCCCAGGCCTTTCTCATCAAAAGCTTTATATCTTATTTTAACTGTTATATTAGTATATTATACAATTCCAAGCCTCCCCGGAAAAGGGTGAAAATAAATAAAGCCGAATATTACATATTTGTTATTTTAATTTTTTACATTTTTGCAATTTTGAACTATTATCTGCTGCTTTGCGGCCCCGGGATCACCATACAGGAAATCAGCCGCCCATCATTTTTTCCATATATCCCATGATTACCGTTACTTAAAAATCATCATAAAAACTTGCACCATCTCTGGCATCCTGGCACCCAACTTGCGTTTAAATTTCACCACTGAGCATCGCCTGATCTTGCGAATACTATTGCACAGGTAAGGTCGTGTTGCCGGCATTGTGGAATGGAGGCAAACAGGTGAAGTGCGGGCCGACCCAGGTGCGCATGCCAGGCGCTCACGCCAGGCACTCAAGATAGGATAGGACGTTTTTCCTGCATAGAAGCGTAACAGCGTGGTCGAACTACCAGTGACACACCAGAAGGAAAGGAGGTCTGGTCAATCAGTGCGTCAAGGCGATGTTTTGGGTCCATGTATTCTTCTCGTAGAAAATAATGGTTAATGAACCCGCCGATGCAGCGGCCGGGTAATTTCTGGCCGAAATAATTCAGAATTTGCATACATAAGGAGAAGTATCCAGATGAAACAAATGGTGAAGTTCTATGGCATTTATCTTGTAATTTGCTTTTTATTTACCACCACGGCGCACGCCGCCGGTACAATTAAAGTCGGCGTCCTCCACTCGTTGTCGGGAACCATGGCCATCAGTGAGACATCATTGAAGGACATTACTTTGATGACCATAGAAGAGATCAACGCCGGCGGCGGGCTGTTGGGCAAGAAGCTTGAACCGGTGGTTGTGGATCCGGCCTCGAACTGGCCGCTGTTTGCGGAAAAGGCGCGGGAGTTAATTGAAAAACACAAGGTGGCCGTCACCTTCGGTTGCTGGACTTCAGTGTCACGCAAATCGGTCCTGCCGGTGTATGAAGAGCTGGATGCCCTGCTCTTCTACCCGGTTCAGTATGAGGGCGAAGAGTGCTCGAAGAATGTATTTTACACCGGCGCCGCCCCCAACCAGCAGGCCATTCCGGCGGTGGAGTATCTGATGAGCGAAGACGGCGGCGGCGCCAAACGGTTTATCCTGTTGGGCACCGATTATGTTTACCCGCGCACCACCAATAAAATCCTGAGGGCTTTTTTGCACAGCAAGGGTGTCAAGGAGTCCGATATCATGGAGAGCTATACGCCCTTTGGCCATTCCGACTACCAGACCATCGTGGCTGACATCAAAAAATTCGCCGCCGCAAAACCCACTGCGGTCATCTCCACCATCAACGGCGACTCCAATGTACCGTTTTACAAAGAACTGGCCAACCAGGGGATCAAAGCGGAAGATATTCCGGTAATCGCCTTCTCCGTTGGGGAGGAGGAGCTGCGCGGTATTGATACCAGTGCCCTGATCGGCCATCTGGCCGCCTGGAATTACTTCATGTCCATCGACACGGCTGAAAACAGGGCATTTATCAAAAAGTGGAACGCCTATGTGAAGAAAAACAATCTGCCCGGCGGCGGCAAACGGGTCACCAACGATCCCATGGAAGCCCATTACATCGGCATCCACATGTGGGCCCAGGCTGTCCGCCAGGCCGGCAGCACGGATGTGGCGGCGGTTCGCCAGGCCATGGGGTACCAGACCTTCAAATCTCCATCCGGTTACGTGATTAAAATGGACGCCAAAAATCACCACTTGCACAAACCGGTGGTCATCGGCGAGATTACCGAAAACGGCCAGTTCGATATCGTATGGCGGACCGAAGGCCCCATTCGCGCCCAAGCCTGGAGCCCCTATATCCCGGACAGCTCCAAGAAAGTAGCCGACTGGACCTACCCTTGGGTGTGCGGCAATTGCACCACGCCCACCTACAATTAAACCGACGCAAATTACAACACGCCGGTTAAAAAGTTGTTGCACCATGAGGGAGCGGCAGAGTTCGAGGCGATCGGCCTCCACAGCTTGATGCCCCGGCCCCGCCGCCTCCCCCACGGATGGGATAAATCTAACGGCAAATGGATAGCAGTGCAAGCTCTAACTCAACGGTTTATCGGTGTATGGGAGCGGCGTCACGCTGGGGTCAAAACAATTTTTTGAACATGGCACGGCGGGTCGTCGCTCCCCACATCCATACTTAACAGGAATCGCAATGTCGTTACGCCGCATGATCACACTTTTTCTTGGGGGAGTGCTTTTTCTGGGCATCTTCAGCTCGCCCTCAATGGCCCGGGACCCGATGACGGCCATTAACGGGCTGGCCGCCAAGAGCCGTAAAACCATCCTCGAGTCCATTGACGCGGTCTCGTCATCAGGCGACAGCCGCGCCCTGGAAGCGTTGCAGGCCTTGGGGCAAAAACGCCTGGCAAGGGATGCACAGGGCCGTGCCGTCATCCTGGATAGGAGCGGTGACACCGGTATTTACGCCGACACCGGAGGTGTGTTCGTCGGCGAGATCAAATCCCTTAAAAAACCTGTCATCAACAACCGGGTACGCAGGCGTCTCAAAGGGGCCATTGCCGGCTTAAACCTCTTTTCCGATAACAGCGCCGTCCGCCTGAAGGCCGCCAAGGAGTTGACCGCCCGCCCCCGCATGGACGCGGCTGAAACAATTCAAAAAGCCCTGGAGAGGGAAAAAGAGCCGAGGGTCCGCGACACCCTTGCCCTGGCTCTGGCCCTGGCCCAAATCAACAGTCCGCAAAAAGCGACTCGCATTGAAGCCATCGGCCAATTGGGGCAATCGGGCAATGCCCAATATACTCCCCTGCTCAAACCGTTTGTGGCCCAAAACAGTGCCGGCGAATTTGTCGAAACCGACCCGGAGGTGCGCCAGGCGGCCAAAGCCGCCATCCGTGCCATCCACACCCGGGTGGTCATGGTTCGATCGGTCCAGGATCTGTTCTACGGAATCAGCCTGGGCAGCGTATTGCTGTTGGCGGCATTGGGCCTGGCCATCACCTTCGGCCTAATGGGGGTCATTAACATGGCCCATGGCGAAATGCTGATGGTTGGCGCCTATGCCACCTATGTGACTCAAAACCTGTTTAAAATGTATTTCCCCGATCTTTTCGGGCTCTACCTGATTGCAGCCCTTCCCATGGCTTTCGCAGCCGCCTGTCTGGTGGGCATGGCTCTGGAGCGCTGCATCATCCGGTTTCTTTACGGTCGGCCCCTTGAAACGTTGCTGGCCTCCTGGGGTATCAGTCTGCTGATGATTCAGACCGTGCGCCTGATCTTCGGGGCCCAAAACGTAGAGGTTGCCAACCCGGCCTGGCTGTCAGGGGCGGCCGAACCCGTCACCGGTCTGGTGCTGACTTACAACCGCCTGGGAATCATCGGATTTGTCATTGCCGTAGTCGTGCTGGTTTGGCTGCTGCTCAACCACACCGGCCTTGGACTGAAAGTGCGCTGTGTCACCCAAAACCGCCCCATGGCATCGGCCATGGGGGTCAATACCGGACGTGTGGATATGTGGACCTTCGGTATCGGCTCCGGGATTGCCGGGCTGGGCGGCGCGGCCCTTTCCCAAATCGGAAATGTGGGCCCTGAGCTGGGCCAGGGATATATCGTGGACTCCTTTATGGTGGTGGTCCTCGGCGGCGTCGGCAAGATCGCCGGAACCATCTGCGGCGCCATGGGGTTGGGGGTCATCAACAAATTCATAGAGCCCCATACCGGTGCTGTGCTGGGCAAGATTCTGTTGCTGGCCTTCATCATACTCTTTATCCAAAAGCGGCCCCAGGGCCTGTTTGCCCAAAAAGTCAGGGCGTAAACCAAAAACTCAGGGCATAAGATAGATCGGAGCTTCCAACCCATGTTCAACCGTCTTGCAAAAATCCAGACCCGCCGCCAGTGGACGGCCACCGCCGTTGCCGCCGTCATTATCTTGTTACTGGTCCCAATTTTGAACCGGATGGTTCCAGCCGGCTCATTTTTGCATCTTCCCGACTATATGGTCATGGTGTTGGGAAAATTCCTCTGTTATGCCATGGTGGCCATTGCCATCGATTTGATCTGGGGTTTCACCGGCATTCTCAGCCTTGGCCACGGGGTATTTTTTGCTTTGGGCGGCTATGCCATGGGCATGCACCTGATGCGGGCCATGGCCGGACAGGGGGTTTACCGCAGCCACCTGCCCGATTTTATGGTGTTCCTCGACTGGAAGGAACTGCCCTGGTTCTGGCAAGGATTCGACATGTTCTGGTTCGCCGCCCTGATGGTCATTTTGGTGCCCGGCATCCTGGCCCTGGTGGTGGGTTTTTTCGCCTTTCGTTCGCGCATTACCGGCGTCTATTTCTCCATCCTCACCCAGGCCATGACCTATGCATTGATGCTGCTGTTCTTTCGTAACGACACCGGCTTCGGCGGTAACAACGGGCTCACTGATTTTAAAACCCTTTTGGGATTTTCTCTGCAGAACCCGGCCACGAAGCTGGGGCTGTGCATCCTCTCAGGCCTGATGCTGATACTGTGCTATTTGACCTGCCGTTTTATCACCACTTCAAAACTGGGGCGGGTCATTACGGCCATTCGGGATGCGGAGAGCCGCGTCCGGTTTTCAGGCTACAACAGCCTCTACTACAAGCTGTTTGTATGGACGCTGTCGGCCGTGATCTGCGGCATCGCCGGCGCCCTTTACGTTCCCCAGGTGGGGATCATCAATCCCAGTGAAATGGCGCCGGCCAACTCCATCGAGATGGCCATATGGGTCGCCGTGGGGGGGCGCGGCACTCTGACCGGGGCCGTTGCCGGCTCGTTTCTGGTCAACAGCGCCAAAAGCTGGTTTACGGTCGCTTTTCCGGAGCTGTGGCTCTACTTCCTGGGCCTGCTCTTCATCGCCACAACCTTGATCCTGCCCCGCGGCGTCATCAAGCTGGGCCGCTCTATCGAGCAGTTGCCGGGGCGGCGGGCCCTTGGCCGGTATCTGTCAAAGGTTTCCAACGGCGTGGAACCACACCCTGAAGAGATTGCAATTGAAACCAAAACCGGAAAAATAAAGGCTGTGCAACGATGAGTTCAATGGGAAGAATAATCGCCCCGGAAGAAAAACAGGATGTGGATGCCAGCCACGGCACCCTGCTCTATGTGGAAAACGTCACAGTGGCCTTTGACGGATTTAAAGCCTTGGACGATCTCTGCCTCTATGTGGATGAAGGCCGTCTGCATTGTATTATCGGCCCTAATGGTGCCGGTAAGACAACCTTGCTCGACATCATCACCGGAAAGACCCGGCCGGACAGGGGCAAAGTCAATTTCGGCCAGTGGGTCGATCTGATCGGCAGCAGTGAATCCCAAATTGCCCAATTGGGCATCGGACGCAAATTTCAGAAACCCACGGTGTTCGAGAACCATACCCTGTTCGAGAATCTGGAGTTGGCGCTGAAAACCAACAAAGGGGTCTGGAGCACTCTTTTCAGCACCCTTTCGGTTGCCGACCGGGAACGTATCGAAGCGGTGGCAGAGACCATCGGGCTGAGCGATCTGCTTAAAAAGCGGGCCGGACTGCTCTCCCACGGCCAGAAGCAGTGGTTGGAAATCGGCATGCTTTTAATGCAAAACCCTCGCCTGCTATTGTTGGATGAACCGGTGGCCGGCATGACCCCCAAAGAGGTGGAGCGCTCGGGCGAACTTTTGACCTCTTTGGCCGGCGACCACACCGTGGTGGTGGTGGAGCACGACATGGCCTTTGTGCGATCCATAGCCGAACGGGTCACGGTGCTGCACGAAGGCCGCGTGCTGGCCGAGGGCAGCATGGATGTGGTGCAAAACAACCCCAAGGTCATCGAAGTCTACCTCGGAGAGTGATATGCTGAAGATCAAAGGTCTCAACCAATTTTACGGCGAAAGCCACATTCTGTGGGATATCGATCTTGAGATCCCCCAGGGCAAGTGCCTGTGCATCATGGGCCGCAACGGCGTTGGAAAAACCACCTTGCTCAAAACCATCATGGGATTGCTGCCGGCGCGCAGCGGATCCATCGCTTTTGGGGAACAATCCATAAGCGATCGCCCATCCGCGTTTCGCGCCCATGCCGGAATCGGTTACGTCCCCCAAGGCCGGGAGATCTTTCCCCAGCTGACGGTGGAGGAGAACCTGCGGGTGGGTCTGTTCGCCCGTGCCGACAAACAGCGGGATACTCCCCGGGAAATTTTTGAACTCTTTCCGGTGCTCAAACAGATGCTCAGCCGCAAGGGCGGCGATCTGTCCGGTGGTCAGCAGCAGCAATTGGCCATCGGCCGCGCCCTGGCCATCGATCCCAAGATGTTGATACTCGACGAACCCACAGAGGGGATTCAACCCAATATCATTCAAGAGATCGGAGAGATCATCACCCATCTGAACAAAGAGAGGAAGCTGACAGTGCTGCTGGTGGAGCAAAAGCTCAAATTCACACGCAAGACAGCGGAATCCTTTTGCATCATGGACAAGGGGCGCATGGTGGCCGACGGCGCCATGGAAGAGCTGGATGACGCTCTGGTCAACCGGTATTTAACGGTCTGACGCCATGCTGTCGCCAACATCGGATATAATGGAAGCCCCTTACATCCATCGACCCTGTTCGCACCAGGACAGAGGCGAAAAGGGGTGGCGTGGTCGATTGACGCTACGCTATGCAGCGGCAGGCAACAAAACCGTTTTACAGGAACAGCGGCACACCGGTCCGCTGATGGTTCAAAAGCCTTTTTATCCGGAAGGCCCGCAAACCTGCCATACCTACCTGATTCACCCGCCCGGCGGGATTGTGGGGGGAGATAGCCTGGGGCTGGAGGTCGATGCGGCAGCCGGCGGACACGCCGTGATAACAACTCCGGCAGCCGGCAAATTTTACAGAAGCGCCGGCCCCCTTGCCACCCAGATCAACAACCTGAATATCGCTTCCGATACCGCACTGGAGTGGCTTCCCCAGGAGACCATCATCTACAACCGGGCCCGTGTGGATACACGCACCATCGTAAAGATAGAACCCGGCGCGAAATTCATCGGCTGGGAGTTGATCTGCCTGGGGCTGCCGGCCTCGGGCCAACCCTTTACACAAGGGCAGGTAGACCAGCGGTTTGAGATCTGGCAAGGCCACCGTCCCGTGTTGGTCGAAAGGTTTGGAATCAAGGGGCGGGATCCCGTGCTCTCATCGCCCTGGGGCCTGGCCGGTCGGCCGGTCACCGGCACCATGGTGGCCACCACCGGTGAGCATGATCTACGCCAAGCTGTACGGGATAAGACCGCCAAGGTGAATGCAAAAGGCCTGTTTGCCGTAACACGAATCAACGGACTGACCATCTGCAGATTTTTAGGTGATGGTGTCTATTGCGGTTTGAAGTTTTTTATCGCCGCCTGGGAAGTCCTGCGGCCGGCGGTAATGGGAAGAGATGTGTGCAGGCCCCGCATTTGGGCAACGTAACAAACTGTAAGGAGTGACGATATGGAACTTTCACCACGTGAGAAAGACAAATTGATGATATTTACGGCCGGGCTGGTGGCTGAACGACGAAAGGCGCGCGGGTTGAAGTTGAACTATCCCGAGGCGGTGGCGTACATCTCAGCCGCCATTTTGGAAGGGGCCCGGGAGGGGCGAAGCGTTGCTGAATTGATGAGTTACGGGACCCGCCTGCTCTCCACCGGGGATGTGATAGAGGGCGTTGCCGGGATGATTTCCGAAGTTCAGGTGGAAGCCACGTTTCCGGACGGCAGCAAACTGGTGACGGTTCACCATCCCATCCGTGAGGAGGCCGCCCCATGATCCCAGGAGAAATCATTCCCGCCGACAGCCAGATCGAAATCAATAGAGGACGTCCCGCCAAAGTGATGCAGGTGGCCAATACCGGAGACCGCCCCATTCAAGTGGGCTCCCACTACCATTTCCATGAAACCAATCCGGCGCTGGAATTTGACCGCGCGGCGGCCAAGGGCATGCGCCTGAACATACCGGCTGGAACAGCCGTGCGTTTCGAACCCGGCCAGGAACGGGAGGTGGAACTTATTCCCTTTGCCGGCAAGCGCCGGGTGATCGGTTTCAATGCCCTTGTCATGGGCGACCTCGGGCAGGAGGGATCATGAAAACCATCGATCGACAGGCATACACGGAAATGTATGGCCCCACTACGGGTGACCGGATCCGGCTGGGCGACACCGACCTGATCATCGAGGTGGAGAAGGATATGGCCGTATATGGAGAAGAGGTGAAATTTGGCGGTGGCAAAGTTATCCGAGACGGCATGGGCCAGAGCCAGGAAACCGCCGACCAGGTGGCTGACACGGTGATCACCAACGCCTTGATCCTTGACCACTGGGGCATCGTCAAGGCCGATATCGGCATCAAGCAGGGCCGTATCACCGGCATTGGCAAGGCCGGCAACCCCGATATCCAGCCCGGTGTGGAGATCGTCATCGGTCCAGGCACCGAGGCCATAGCCGGAGAGGGCCAAATCGTCACAGCCGGCGGTATCGACGCCCATATCCACTTCATCTGCCCCCAGCAAGCCGAAGAGGCCCTCATGTCTGGGATCACCACCATGATCGGCGGCGGCACGGGACCGGCCGCCGGCACCAATGCCACGACCTGCACTCCGGGTCCCTGGCATATCGAACAGATGCTGCGTGCAGCCGACGCTTTGCCCCTCAATTTCGGATTTCTGGGCAAGGGCAACGCCAGTCTGCCCGGGGCCCTCAACGAACAGATCGAGGCCGGCGCCATGGGGCTCAAGCTCCATGAAGACTGGGGCACCACCCAGGCCGCCATCGACAATTGCCTGACCGTGGCCGAAGCCCATGATGTTCAGGTGGCCATCCACACCGACACCCTCAACGAGTCGGGCTTTGTGGAGCACACCCTGGCCGCCTTCAAAGGGCGCACCATCCACGCCTACCATACCGAGGGCGCGGGCGGCGGCCATGCACCGGATATCATCAAGGCGTGCGGAACCGCAAATGTGCTCCCCTCTTCCACCAATCCCACCCGGCCCTACACCGTCAATACCGTAGATGAGCATCTGGATATGCTCATGGTGTGCCACCACCTGGATGCCGCCATCCCTGAGGATGTGGCCTTTGCCGAGTCGCGCATTCGCCGCGAGACCATCGCGGCCGAAGACATTTTTCACGACCTCGGCGCCTTCAGCATGATCGCGTCGGACTCCCAGGCCATGGGGCGCGTCGGAGAGGTGATTATCCGCACCTGGCAAACCGCTCACAAAATGAAGGTTCAGCGAGGCCCCCTGGCCGAAGACAGCAGCCGCAACGACAACTTCAGGGCCAAACGCTACGTGGCCAAATACACCATCAACCCGGCCATCGCCCACGGCATCGCCAGCGAAGTGGGCTCCATTGAAATTGGCAAGCTGGCCGACATCGTCCTGTGGAAGCCGGCCTTTTTCGGTGCCAAGCCCGCCATGATCATCAAGGGCGGCACCATTGTCGCCGCCCCCATGGGCGATCCCAATGCCTCCATCCCCACACCCCAGCCGGTGCACTACCGCCCCATGTTCGGTGCTTTGGGCAGCGCCCGCTACCTGACCTGTATCAGCTTTATCTCTCAGGCGGCCATGGATGCAGGGGCTGTTGAAAAAATCGGTATACGGAAAAAAACGGCGGCTGTGAGCAACACCCGCAAAATCACCAAAAGCAACATGGTTCACAACCATTGGCAACCCGAAGTGGAGGTGGATCCGCAGACGTACCAGGTACGGGCTGATGGAGAACTTTTGATCTGCGAACCGGCCGAGGTACTGCCGCTGGCCCAAAAATATTTTCTTTTTTAGGGAGATACAATGATGTTAATAAACGTAGTGCACCACAGGGCGACCAGCGCCGACATGCACCATACCGATGATAAATTGATCCTGCCCTATGATCTGCGCCAAAAAGCCCGGCAGCGCGTTAAATTGCACAGCGGGCGCGAAGCCGGCCTGCTTCTGCCCCGCGGCACGACCTTGAAAGACGGTGATCGTCTCTGCGCGGATAACGGTATGCAGCTCGAGGTGGTGGCGGCCGACGAAACGGTATCCGTCGCCGTGGTGCAGGACCATCTTCAACTGGCCAAAATCGCCTACCACCTGGGAAATCGGCATGTGGCGGTGCAGGTGCTCAAAGACCGCCTGATCTATCTGCACGACCATGTCCTGGATGATATGGTGCGCGCTCTGGGTGCGGATGTTACCGTGGATCGCCGGCCTTTTGAACCTGAAGAGGGAGCCTATCATGGCGGCAGCCACCACCATTGATGCCCATCCCGATATACGGTTGTTGCGGCTGATGCAATTGGTCAGCCCCACACTGCCGGTGGGCGCCTTTGCCTACTCCCAGGGGTTGGAGTGGGCAGTTGAATCGGGCTGGGTGAGCAACGCCCGGCAGACCCTTGATTGGATCGCCGGCGTGCTGCACCACGGTCAGGCAAAACTCGATATCCCCATATTGGCGCGCCTTTACAGGGCGTGGCACAATAGGGACAGGGCGGAATTCGGCCGGTGGGACCGTTATCTTGCAGCCGCCCGTGGAACAGCCGAATTGCAGCAGGAAGACCGGCTTATGGGCCAAGCGCTCCACCGCTTGTTCAACGACCTCACCCCGGGCGGCATGGGGGATATCCCCTGCAAAACCCCTTCGTTTACGGCCATGTTTGCCGTTGCCGCCTGCAACTGGGGCATTGATCTGGATAAGGCTTGCACCGGTCTCTTATGGGCCTGGGCTGAAAACCAGATAGGGGCGGCCGTCAAACTGGTTCCTTTGGGACAAACCCAGGGACAGACCATATTAATGCAAATCGCCGGGCAGATTCCCGGTGCCGTCAAAACCGGACTGGCCATGAAATCGGATGAGATAGGAGCCGTCACACCGGCTTTGTCCATGGCCTGTGCAAAGCACGAAACACAGCATACACGACTGTTTCGTTCATAAAGGAGTCAATGATGTCCACACAACCCAACCATCGTCCCCTTCAGCTGGGGATCGGCGGCCCCGTTGGATCGGGAAAGACCGCCCTGATCGAAGCCCTATGCAAATCCATGCGTCAGCGGTATAGTATTGCCGTGGTCACCAATGATATCTACACCCAGGAAGACGCCCAGTTTCTGACCCGCAAACAGGCGCTGCCGGCAGAACGCATCGCCGGCGTCGAGACGGGCGGGTGTCCCCACACCGCCATCAGGGAAGACGCTTCCATGAACCTGAACGCGGTTTCTGAAATGCAGGCGCGCTTCGGTGACCTGGAGATGGTGATTATCGAAAGCGGCGGCGACAACCTCAGCGCCACCTTCAGCCCTGAGCTGGCCGATCTGACCATCTATGTGATTGACGTCTCCGCCGGAGATAAAATCCCGCGAAAGGGAGGCCCCGGCATCACCCGCAGTGATCTGCTGGTGATCAACAAGATCGACCTGGCGCCGCACGTGGGGGCAGACCTGGAAGTGATGCGCAAAGATGCCGGGCAGATGCGGGGCGACCGGCCTTTTGTCTTCTCCAATTTAAAAAGCGGCGAAGGATTGGAGCGGGTGATCAATTTTATCCAACATGAAGGGATGTTGTCCGAAGCATGAAACGGAAAATTAAGGTCGGCATTATTCATTCATTGAGCGGCACGATGTCTTTCAGTGAATCCCCACTGGTGGATGCCGCGCTGATGGCCTTTGACGAAATCAACCACCTCGGGGGCGTGTCGGGGCTACAGGTGACACCCATCGTGGAAGATTGTACATCCGACGCCGGAACCTATGCCGTTAAGACATCCCGTTTGATCAAAAAAAACAAAATCAAACACTTCTTCGGCTGCTGGACGTCCGCATCGCGTAAAGCGGTTAAGCCGGTGGTCGAATCCCACGATGCCCTTTTGTGGTATCCGGTCCAATATGAGGGTTTGGAAGAGTCCCCCAACATTGTATATACCGGCAATTGTCTCAACCAGCAAATAGAACCGGCGGTCAAATGGGCCGCGGAAAATATGGGGAAAAAATGCTATCTGGTGGGTTCGGACTATCTGTTCCCCAGAACCGCCAACAGACTCATCCGAACTTTATGTCGGCAATATGGCGTCGAAGTCCTTGGAGAGCGTTATCTACCGCTGGGGGCGGAAAACTTCGAACGCATTGTGGAAGAGATCATCAAAAAGAAGCCGGATGTGGTGTTCAACACCATCAACGGCGACAGTAATCTTGCCTTTTACTACTATCTCGGCCGGACCGGCAGCAAATCCGAACAAATTCCGGTGATGGCCTTTTCCATCGGAGAGGTGGAACTGGCAGATATCGGCCTGAGTGTCATCGGACACTATGCATGCAGTGGCTATTTTCAGTGCCTGAAAAATAGCAAGAACCTGGAATTCATCCACCGATTCAAACAGCGATACGGAAAAAACCGCGTGGTTTCCGATCCGGTGGTCAGCGCCTACGTTCAACCCTTTCTGTGGAAGCACCTGGTCGAAAAATGCAACAGCTTCGATGTGGCCGTTCTAAAAAAACAGATCGCCGGTATTTCATACAAAGGCCCTTCAGGCACCATTGAAATCCACCCCAACCATCATGCTGTCCGGCCGGCGTTGATTGGAAAAGTCAATTCGGATTTACAATTCGATATTGTCTGGCAACCCCCCCAATGGATCGAACCGCTTCCCTGGCTGGGCTTGGAGCAGATGGAACTGAACGCTAAAGGCATGGTAAAAGAGGCAATGGCCGCTTTTCCCATAGCATTGGATTGTTCCGGAAAACTCCAGCAGGAGATCGAAAAGCGAAAACAGGTCGAGTGCGACCTCAAAAAGGAGAAGAGCGAGCTGAAGGAGACCCGGTCCAAATACAAGGCCCTGTTAAAATCCATCCCGGTCGGCGTTGTTATCGTAGACCTCGAAACCGGCATGATCGAAGACTGCAATCCATGGTTCGAAAAACTGATCGGTAAAAACAAGTCGGCCCTGAAAAAGAGATGCATCTGGCAATTGGGTCCGCCCGATCAGTGGGAGAGCGGCCAAAGCGCCTTTTTCCAACACAAGCAAATCGGAAATGGTCAATCCGGGCAAGTGTGCATTTGCAAATCTGACGGGCAAGAGGCGGTCTTCGACCATCGAAGCACGCCGATCAAGGTCAACGGCAGGGCGATGTTGCAGTCCACCTTCACCAATGGTTCCGAGGACGCCGGAAAAACTTGACAAACGGCATGGGGCTTGCGTTTTTATCTTGTTTTGATCCAGTCGATGGCTTATCAACAATGCTTTTAAGATAACCGCAGAAAGAACTGAAGGCGCCATGCCCCTGCATCAAAATCATCATGAAAACCGACCGCTCCCTCGCCCAAAAGAGGCCTGCCTTGCAAAAACCGGCGACATGGCGACAGATTGTGTCCATTGCAAAAAATGTGTGAAAGAGTGCGCCTTTCTCCGAAAATATGGCACCCCGGGCCATGTTGCCAGACAGGTGATCAGCGGTGGATTGCAGGGCGCCCTGGCCTTCGAGTGCAGCCTGTGCGGGATGTGTTCAGCCGTTTGCTCCCATTCGCTGAACCCGGCCGACATGTTTCTGGAGATGCGATGCGCCTCGGACCGCCGGACCCGCGCCGATGACGTATCGTCGTGCATCTATCTCGGATTCGAAAAACGCGGCATCTCCCCCCATCTGACCTACTACGCACTGCCCAAAGAGTGCAGCACCGTTCTCTTTCCGGGGTGCGCCCTGTCCGCCGGCCGGCCGGAAACGGTGCTCGATCTTTTTTCCGAATTGCGCAAGAGAGAACCCACCCTGGGCATGGTGCTGGACTGTTGCACCAAGCCGTCTCACGACCTGGGGCGCAGCGATTTTTTCCAAAGCGCCTTTGGGGAGATGCACAGTTATCTTTTATCAAACGGTGTCCGGCGCGTGCTGACGGCCTGTCCGAGCTGCTATAAAGTATTCAAGGCCTATGGCGGCGACCTTGCAGTGGAGACGGTTTATGAAGTTTTAGCCACCGAAAAAAAGCCGGACTGGGCCGGGACGAGGCAGACCGTCACCATCCATGACCCGTGCCCGTTGCGGTTCAATGACCCCATTCAGTCAGCCGTCAGAACCCTGTTATCCGTAAAGGGGTTCCGTATCGAAGAGATGCCCCACCACGGCGCCAAGACATTTTGCTGCGGCGAAGGCGCCTCTGTGAGCTGCTCCGCCCCCGAACTGGCCAAAACCTGGGGCCGGCGAAGGGCCAAAGAGGCCCACGGGAGACAAGTCATCACCTATTGTGCCGGCTGCGATGCAACCCTGGGTAAAATTGTCGATACCCGTCATCTGCTGGACATCCTTTTCCCGGGCCGGCACCCCACCGGCAACCGTGGCGCCATACCCGGATTCCCGCGCACATGCTGGAACCGTCTATGGTTGAAACACCATGTCAGCACCGGCATCCGCGCAGCGGTCAGTCGCGAACGACGAACCATCCCGCAACAAAAGAGCGAGGCACCGTTCAACAGCGCCAACGGGTTGTCCTGCCTGATCAGCCGCTGGACGGCGATTGTTTTTTCCGCCAGAATTTGGTTCGAAAAATTCAGAGGATCGAAAATATGATGATTAACGATGCTGTACATTGCCGGACTCCTACATGGCGTCGGCAAGCTGATTCTTGCCTTGCATCAACCCAATGATTTTTTACAATGTCTGGATAACTCAAGAAATTATAATCAGCCGCTTCCCGAG
>JASFKE010000024.1:0-14742 GCA_050118795.1 Desulfobacteraceae bacterium
CCGGTGATTTGATCACCCCGATCGCTATGGAAAAAGAGCTGCGTTTTGCGATCCGCGAAGGCGGACGTACCGTTGGCGCTGGCGTGGTCAGCGAGATTATCGAGTAAGAGAGAAAACCCATGATAATGAACGCCAAGATTAGGATCCGGCTTAAGGCTTACGATCACAAACTTCTGGACCAGTCTGCAACGGACATTCTGGACACTGCCCGAAAGACCGGGGCGAAGGTGGTAGGTCCTATCCCGTTGCCGACAAAGATTAATAAAATTTGCGTGCTACGTTCACCTCATGTCGACAAAAAATCGCGTGAACAGTTTGAAATGCGAACGCACAAACGGTTGCTGGATATTATGGAGCCCACTCAGCAAACGGTGGACGCATTGATGAAATTGGATCTGTCACCCGGTGTCGATGTAGAGATCAAACTGTAGCTTGGGGAATGATGAGCCATGAGTAGTAAAGGACTGATCGGTAAAAAACTTGGCATGACCAGTGTGTTCACCCCGGACGGGCGTTATCTTCCGGTGACGGTGGTACTGGCCGGGCCGTGTGTGGTGACCCAGATCAAAACCGTCGAGAGTGATGGGTACAACGCGCTCCAGCTGGGTTTCGGAGAGAAAAAAGCCTCAAGGACCACAAAACCGCTGCAAGGCCATTTTCAAAAAAGCGGTGGAAAAAACTTCGCTTCAGTCAAAGAGGTCGGTGTCGACAATCCCACGGATTATGAAGTGGGGCAGACCATTGGACCGGATCTCTTTGAAGTCGGTGAGCGCGTCGACGTGATCGGCACCACCAAAGGACGGGGGTTCGCAGGCGTTATGAAACGCCATGGCTTTGCCGGTGGTCGCAAGACCCACGGTTGCAAAAGTCACCGCGTTCCAGGTTCCATTGGCTGCAGTGCCTGGCCGTCAAAGGTTATTAAAGGTAAAAAAATGCCGGGACACTATGGCGTTGACCGCAAAACCACTCGGAATTTGGAAATTGTTGACATTCGGCCTGATGAAAACCTGATTCTGGTCAAAGGTGCGATACCCGGACATCGGCAGGCGATGGTGATATTGAATAAATTAAAGTTTGCATCCAGGACTTGATCTGTGGGTTACAGCAGCAATTACAGGGCGGCAATACCACAGAGACGCTAAAGGTCCTGCGCGAGGAAAATTATGGCAACTGTAGATGTTTTAAATACCAAAGGCGATAAGGTCTCCCAGGCCGAATTGCCTGATGAAATTTTCGGCGTAACGGTGAAATCACCAGTGTTGCACCAGGTCGTAAAAGCCCAACTGGCGGCGCGGCGCTCTGGTACGGCATGTGTCAAGAACCGTTCCGATATCGCCGGCAGTCAACGCAAACTTTACCGCCAAAAGGGGACTGGCCAAGCCCGTAAAGGCAATATCAAGTCTCCTTTGCTTCGTGGCGGCGGCGTTGTGTTCGGTCCCCATCCAAGGTCCTATGAGCAGAAGGTGACCAAAAAATTTCGCAAGCTGGCGCTCAAAATGGCGCTGAGCAGCAAGCTGCAAGACGACGAATTGATGGTGGTGGATCAATTTGATCTTCCTGAAATTAAGACCAAAAATTTTTTAGCCGCTGTTAAGTCGCTCGATGCACCTAAAGCACTGATTGTGACCATACAGAAAAATGAAACTTTGGAGCTCTCTTCGCGCAATGTTCCCGGCGTGAAAGTTATTCGCTGCGAGGGTCTCAACGTCTACGATATACTCAAGTATGATAAATTGATACTGGTTGAGGAAGCCATTAAAGCAATAGAAGGGAGATTGCTCTCATGATCGACTATGATATCATTCGCCGGCCGGTCATTACAGAGAAGACCAATATTCAAAAGGACGAATCAAATCAGGTCACTTTTGAAGTGGATCCACGGGCCAACCGTATTGAGGTGAAAAGGGCCGTGGAGCAAATTTTCAACGTCAAGGTCGCCGACGCCCGCACTATGAATATACGCGGTAAGGTAAAGCGGCGCGGTCGAATTATGGGAAAACGCCGTAACTGGAAAAAAGCAATTGTGACCCTGATGCCCGGTGAACGAATTGAATTTTTTGAAGGGGCCTAGATTTAGGAGTAATTCATAATGGCAGTCAAAAGAGTAAAACCAACATCTCCAGGTCGTCGTTTCCAGACCTATGCCTCTTTTGAGGAAGTGACCAAATCGACACCCGAAAAAAGTCTGGTCAAGATTCTTAAAAAGAGCGGCGGGCGCAATAACAATGGTCGCATTACGTTGAGACGCCGCGGAGGCGGCCACAAACGATACTATCGCATCATCGATTTTAAGCGCAACAAAGATGGTATTCCGGCAAAAGTGGCCGCAATAGAATACGATCCCAACCGCAGTACCCGTATTGCTCTGTTGCACTATGCCGATGGCGAAAAGCGCTATATTCTGGCACCGGTCAATTTAAATGTGGGTGATCAGGTGATGTCGGGTCCCGAAGCCGACATCAAACCCGGTAACGCGCTGCCCATTGCCAATATACCACTGGGTACCCAGATTCATAACATCGAGTTGAAACTGGGCAAAGGGGGACAGATTGTCCGCAGTGCCGGAACCTATGCACAACTGATGGCCAAAGAAGACCGATACGCGTTGGTCAAATTACCCTCCGGAGAGGTGAGAATGGTGCTGCTGCGCTGCAGGGCCACCATCGGGCAGTTGGGCAACGTCATGCACGAGAACCTGAATGCAGGTAAAGCGGGCCGGACAAGATGGAAAGGGCGTCGCCCCAAAGTCAGGGGGGTGGCCATGAATCCGGTCGATCATCCCATGGGCGGTGGCGAGGGCCGATCCTCGGGTGGACGTCATCCTTGTTCTCCCTGGGGAATGCCGAGCAAAGGTTACCGTACTCGTAACAACAAACAAACTGATCGCTATATCGTCAAGCGACGTAAATAGCCCTCAGTGATAGAACAGCCAACAGCGAAAGCATAGAAGGATTCGGCGCCGAGCGCCCGAAAGAGACAGGAGATAAAATGCCACGGTCATTGAAAAAAGGTCCGTACATCGAAGATAAACTAATGCGAAGAGTTACCGTGGCGCAAGAGTCACGGAGCAATCAAGTGATCAAGACATGGTCGCGGCGGTCAACGATTATCCCTGAGATGGTCGGGCTGACACTGGCTGTTCACAATGGCCGGAAATTTATCCCTGTATTTGTGTCCGAAAACATGGTGGGCCACAAGCTCGGTGAATTTTCACCGACGCGCACGTACTATGGTCACGCTGCTGATAAAAAATCGAAACGCAAATAGGCAACGTTTTTTAAGGAGTGGCAAAAATGGAGGTTAAAGCAGTCGCCCGGTATGTGCGTATATCGCCGCAAAAAGTTCGTATGCTGGCAGACGCGATTAAGGGCAAACCAGTAGACAAAGCTATGGATATGCTACGGTTTATGCCCCAAAAGGCGGCCGGTATTGTAGAGAAAGTTCTTCGCAGTGCGGTAGCCAATGCCGATCAGCAACCGGACATAGATATCGATACCCTCATCGTTGGGAACTTGCTAGTGGATTGCGGGCCAACTTTAAAGCGCTTTAGAGCCAGAGCACGGGGTCGCGGTACTCGAATATTGAAACGCACTAGCCATGTAACGGTCGTGTTGACCGAAGCAATGGTGTAAGCAAGGAGGAGGTAAGAGCTTGGGCCAGAAAGTCAACCCGATTGGAATGAGGCTTGGTATCGTAAAGACCTGGGATTCCCGGTGGTATGCAGATAAGAAATATGCGGACTATATTCGTGTAGATTTCAATTTGCGTAAATTCATTAAAAAGAAATTGTACCACGCTGGAATTTCAAAGATTGAAATAGAGCGCTCTGCCAAGCGCATCCGGCTTCGTATACACACTGCGCGGCCGGGTATCGTCATCGGCAAAAAGGGTTCTGAGATCGAACGCCTTAAAACTGAGATTGAAAATCAAGTGTCTCAGGCGGTGATGATCGATATCCAAGAGGTTAGAAAACCCGAGATTGATGCCCAACTGGTTGCAGAAAATGTGGCCATGCAGATTGAGCGTCGGGTAGCGTTCAGGCGTGCGATGAAACGCGGTGTGACCTCAGCAATCAGATTTGGTGCGCTGGGTATTAAAATTATGTGCGCCGGCCGGCTGGGAGGCGCGGAAATGGCGCGCTCGGAATGGTACCGCGAAGGACGTGTGCCGCTGCATACCCTTCGGGCGGACATCGACTATGGATTTACCGAAGCGCGAACTACCTATGGTATCATCGGCGTGAAGGTCTATATTTTCAAAGGTGAGATACTTAAGAAAGATAAGGCTGTACTTGAAAGCTAGTCCTGGCAGACAAGTGACATTGAGATAGCGCGAAGTCGAATCGAGGAGGTTGCCCTGCGACTGAATCAGTCAACAAACGCGCTTCATCAGGAGATAATCAGTTATGCTGAGCCCCAAAAAAGTAAAACATCGCAAGGTTCAAAAAGGCAAGATGAGAGGAAAGGCTTATCGCGGCTCCACTCTAAACTTTGGTGAATTTGGTCTGCAAGCTGTGGATTGCGGATATATCACAAGCAAGCAGATAGAAGCCGCTCGTATTGCCATGACCCGTCACGTAAAAAGGGGCGGAAAAATTTGGATTCGAATTTTCCCGGACAAGCCGTTTACCAAAAAACCCGCAGAAGTACGAATGGGTAAAGGAAAAGGCGCTCCGGAAGGGTGGCAGGCAGTGATTAAGCCGGGCCGCATATTATATGAGATGACCGGTGTTCCCAAAGAAGTGGCCAAAGAGGCGTTGAGATTGGCCATGCATAAATTGCCGGTAAAAACCAGATTTATCGAGAGGAGCGATCTGCTATGAAAACCAGCGAGATCAGAGCGCTCAGCAGTGATGAAAGGCAACAAAAGCTCACCGATTTAAAACATGAGCTATTCAATTTGCGTTTTCAACACGAGGTCGGCCAGCTTGAAAATCCGAGCAAAATCAAACAGACCCAAAAAGATATTGCCAGGATTTACACGATTATTGAGGAAACTGCGCGTAACCCCAAAGAGAACGGTAATTAAGGGCGCATATGAAAACACGTGGAATGAAGAGACAGGTAACCGGTATCATTGTCAGCAATAAGATGGACAGGACCGTTGTGGTGCAGTCAGAGCGACTCGTAAAACACCCACTATATAAAAAGTACATTCGCCGTAGGAACAAATTTTTGGCGCATGACCAAGACAACGCCTGCCAGATTGGTGATCGGGTTGAGATTTCTGAGTCCCGTCCTCTGAGCAAGACCAAGAGATGGCGTGTCATCCGGGTGATTGAGAAGGCTGTTTAAGGATAGAGGGAAGAGAAAATGATTCAGAGCGAAAGCAAACTGACGGTAGCAGACAACTCCGGTGCAAAGGTGCTCTATTGCATCAAAGTATTGGGGGGCTCCAGGCGGCGTTATGCAAGTCTCGGGGACATCATTGTAGTCTCGGTAAAAGACGCCATACCCAACGCCAAGGTAAAAAAAGGTGATGTACTCAAGGCTGTCGTTGTTCGCACGGCCAAGGAAGTTCGGCGCCCTGACGGCTCTTATATCCGATTTGATGACAACTCGGCGGTGTTAATCAATAATCAACGTGAGCCATTAGGAACACGTATCTTTGGACCCATCGCCCGCGAACTTCGCGCCAAACGCTTTATGAAGATTGTTTCGCTGGCGCCAGAGGTCCTCTAATCACGACGGAGTAATGCATCATGCATAGGTCTAAATGCAATATTAAAAAAGACGATAAGGTCAAAATCATTGCCGGTAAAGACAATGGTAAAGTTGGCAAAGTTTTGAATGTCGACCGTAAAAAAGGGCGCATTTTGGTCGAAAATGCAAATATCATCAAACGCCACAGCCGTCCGACAGCCCAAAACCGGCAAGGGGGTATAATTGAAAGCGAAGCGCCGATCCATGCTTCCAATGTGATGCTGTTGTGCAACAAATGTATCAAGCCGGTTCGGATAAAGATGCAGCGCCTTGACGACGGTAAGAAAGTTCGCGTCTGCCGAAAATGTAATGAGCAAATCGATGCCTAATGCCCGGTTTACGGACGCGGGGTTTGCGGAGGAGTCCAATGTCACAGCTTAAAAACTTTTATAACGAGCAGGTTGCCCCCAAGCTCAAAGAAAAATTTAATTTGACCAACGTTCACCAAATACCGAGGTTGGAAAAAATTGTATTAAACATGGGGCTGGGCGAAGCCATTCAGAATATCAAAATTTTGGACGGGGCCGTTGAAGAGTTGATGACCATCGCCGGTCAGCGCCCGGTCATTACACGTGCCAGGAAATCCATCGCGGCTTTTAAATTGAGAGCCGGAATGCCCATCGGTTGCATGGTTACCTTGAGAAGGGGCCGGATGTTCGATTTTTATAACAAATTGGTGAACATTGCTCTTCCACGGGTAAGGGATTTTAGGGGGATTTCAGCAAAAGCCTTTGATGGCGCAGGCAATTACTCGTTGGGGATCAAAGAACATATTATATTCCCTGAGATCGATTATGACAAAATAGATAAGATCAAAGGGATGAACATCAGCATCGTTACATCGGCAACAAATGATGAACAGGGCCGTGAGCTTTTGAAACTCATGGGGATGCCTTTTCGCAAATAGTGGACATTCAGGAGGTTGATTTGGCTAAGACAGCATTACGCGTGAAATCGCAACGAAAACCAAAATTTGGTGTGCGCGCTTATAATAGATGCCCGCTTTGCGGACGGCCGCGTGCATTCATAAGAAAATTTGGTATCTGCCGAATCTGTTTTCGCAATATGGCATCCCAGGGAAAATTGCCCGGTGTGACAAAATCAAGCTGGTAAACACAAAGATGGTTACCGCATATCACAACATATGTTTGAGATTTTAATTTAGACGGAGATTATAATGTCTTTAACCGATCCCATTGCCGACATGCTGACAAGAGTCCGCAACGCCGGCAAAGCCAAATTCAACAGTGTTGACATCCCGGGTTCGAAGATGAAAACCGAACTGGCCCGATTAATGAAAGAGCAGGGGTTTATCCGCAACTACAAATTTATAAAAGACGGCAAGCAGGGAATATTGCGGGTTTATTTAAAATATGCCGATGACCAGTCCCACGCGATTCATGAGCTGACACGGGTGAGCAAGCCTTCTCGTCGGGTCTATGTGGGTGCCGGCGATGTGAAACCTGTCCATAATGGGCTAGGTGTGGCCGTCATATCCACCTCCAAAGGAATCCTGACGGATAAGCAAGCCCGTAAAGAGAATGTCGGCGGGGAAGTGGTCTGCAATATTTTCTAACGGTTCAGCAAGCCGGTACCATTGACCGGCGGCCGGTGGAGACCAGAGGAACTTGAGAGTGAATTTAGCGCATGCCATGGAAACAAAGACGCTAAGGCGGCCATGGCCAACGTATGATAAAGGTGAGAGAAGATGTCGCGAGTAGGAAAAAAACCAATTTCGATCCCGGACAAGACCAAAGTCTCTTATAAGGACAGGGTGGTTACGGTTCAGGGGAAAAATGGGACGCTGACCCAGCAGATTCATCCGGATGTTGAAGTGAATATCGAAAAAGATGTTATCAACATCAGCCTGAACGATCAAAGCCGGAAAACCGTTGCACTTCAGGGAATGACGCGAAGCTTGCTAAACAACATGGTAACGGGCGTCACCAACGGGTTCGAGCGCGTATTGGAAATCAACGGCATTGGTTATCGCGCCGAGCTCAAAGGAAAGAGCATCATATTCAACTTAGGCTACTCGCATCCGATTGATTTCCCCTTGCCGGAAGGTGTCAGCGCCAAAGTGGATAAAAACAACGTCGTTACTATCTCCGGAATTGATAAACAACTGATCGGCCAGACGGCGGCCCGTATTCGTCAGCTTCGCCCGCCGGAGCCTTATAAAGGCAAGGGCATCAAATACGCCGAAGAGCATATCATTCGCAAGGCTGGTAAAACGGGTACAAAATAACAGATTATCTGACAATCGCTAAAGACCACCGCTTTTTAGCAGTTCCTTAAAAAAATTGAAAAACGGTGGAAAATGAGGAATATCATGGGATCGACAAATCCGAGAGCAGCGGCTAGAGTTAAACGTCAGGCGAGGATTCGAAAAAAAATCAAAGGTACATCCGAAAGACCGCGATTGTCCGTGTTTCGGAGTGCAAAACATGTTTATGCGCAGGTGATAGATGACTCGGTTGGAACGACATTGGCGACCGCTTCAAGCGTTGAAAAGGATTTCAAAGATCAGGGTAAGATTGGAAACAAAAAAGCAGCCGCCCAGCTTGTGGGAAAACTGGTTGCCCAACGCGCAATGGACAAGGGTATCAGCAAGGTCGTTTTTGATCGTAACGGTTTTTTGTATCATGGCCGCGTTAAAGCAATTTCTGAAGGTGCCCGGGAGGCTGGACTCAAGTTGTAGTCCCACTCACGGAACATGCGTATGAAGGAGGAAAACCCTTGTATAGACAGGATATGGAAGAATCCAATTTAATCGACAAAGTTGTCCACATAAGCCGTGTTGCCAAAGTGGTCAAAGGCGGGCGTCGTTTCAGCTTTAGTGCGATTGTTGTCGTCGGTGATGGAGAAGGCAGTGTCGGATTCGGTTTGGGCAAGGCCGGAGAGGTGCCCGAGGCCATTCGTAAAGGGGTCGAAAAAGCGAAGAAGACCATGGTCAAGGTGCCTCTCCAAGAGGGATCCATTCCGTATACGGTCATAGGAAAATTCGGCGCCGGTCGCGTTCTGCTCAAGCCCGCCTCCGAAGGTACCGGTGTTATTGCCGGCGGAGCTGTCCGCGCTGTGCTCGAGGCGGTTGGTGTTCAAAATATCCTGACCAAATGCATGGGGACCAACAATCCGCATAATGTGGTCAAAGCGACCATTCAGGGCCTGAGACAATTGCAGAGCATTGACCAAGTTGCCAATCGGCGTGGGCTGCAAACAGCAGATATAAAGTAAGGAATAAAGAAAATGGCTGGCAAAGTTGACGTTACATTGGTCAAGAGCATGATCGGCAGACCTGAAAAGCATCGTAAGGTGCTCAAAGGCATGGGCTTGACCAAATTAAATAAAACAGTTCGGCTGGAGGATACCTCGGCCATTCGAGGTATGATTTTTAAGGTTTCGCATCTGGTTAAGGCCGAGGAGATCAAGTCATGAAGCTGCACGAATTAAAACCGGCCGCGGGGTCAACAAAAAACCGCAAACGCCTCGGCCGCGGTGTTGGTTCCGGTTGGGGAAAAACAGCCGGGCGGGGAAACAAAGGTCACAACAGCCGCTCCGGCGGTGGCGTTCGCCCTGGCTTTGAAGGCGGACAAATGCCAATTCATCGAAGGCTTCCCAAACGCGGCTTTACAAACATCTTCAAAAAAGAGGTGGCGATCATAAACGTACGTGATCTCGACCGTTTTGAGGCTGGCGCCGTGGTGGATGCGTCAGCTTTGGTTGAGAAGGGCTTGGTCAAAGGCCGCAGAGATGGCATCAAGCTGCTTGGCCAAGGCGATATCAGTATCGCGCTCACAGTTCAAATAAACGCCGTTAGCCGTAGCGCCAAGGAAAAAATAGAAGCGGCCGGCGGGAGCGTAGAGGTGATCTAAAAATGATTGGCGGTGGATTTGGAAACATACTGAAAATACCTGAGCTGAAACGGCGACTGTTTTACACGGCAGGTTTGCTTGCCGTTTACCGTATAGGCGTTCATGTCCCCACACCCGGCATTGACGGCGGCGCACTGAAATCTTTTTTCGATTCCATGCAAGGGACGATTTTCGGTGTGGTCAATATGTTTACCGGCGGAGCCCTTGAACAGCTATCGGTTTTCGCATTGGGGATCATGCCCTACATCAGCGCCTCGATTATTCTTCAACTGCTGACCGTGGTTATTCCTCATTTGGAGCAGTTGAAAAAGGAAGGCGAGCAGGGACGAAAAAAAATTACCCAGTACACCCGCTATGGTACGGTGGTTCTGAGTATCATCCAGGGTTTCGGCATTGCCGTCGGATTGGAAAGCATGCAGTCGCCTGCCGGTGCCGCTGTTGTCTTTGATCCCGGCTGGGGATTTCGGCTGATGACCGTCATTACCCTTACGGCCGGCACGGCTTTTATCATGTGGCTCGGTGAGCAAATTACAGAGCGGGGTATTGGCAACGGCATCTCTTTGATCATATTCGCGGGTATTGTTGCCAGAATGCCGGGCGCCATCGGCAACACATTTCGGTTGCTGATCCAGGATGAAATGGGGCTTTTTACGGTTATCATCCTTTTGGTTGTCATGGTATCCGTCATCGGGTTTATCATCTATGTCGAGCAAGGCCAAAGGAGAATACCGGTCCAGTACGCCAAAAGGGTCGTCGGAAGAAGGATGTACGGCGGGCAAAGCACTCACCTGCCTTTGAAGATAAATTCATCGGGTGTAATTCCGCCCATTTTTGCCTCTTCAATCCTCATGTTCCCGGCTACCATCGCGCAATTTACCCAAGTGTCATGGCTGCAGTCGTTCTCACAGCTGATGCAGCCCGGCGGGATCTATTACAATCTGTTCTTTGTTGGATTTATTGTGTTTTTCTGTTACTTTTACACGGCTGTGACCTTCAACCCTGTTGATGTGGCCGATAATATGAAAAAAAATGGCGGTTACATTCCGGGTATACGTCCAGGTAAGCGGACCGCTGATTATATTGACAGAGTTCTGACCCGGATCACACTTGGCGGCGCCGTCTATGTCTCGGCTGTATGCGTGCTGCCGACACTATTGATCAGTCAATTTAATGTGCCCTTCTATTTTGGCGGCACCGCGTTGCTGATTGTCGTTGGCGTCGCCATCGATACTATGGCTCAAATGGAGTCTCATATGTTGAGCCGGCACTATGAGGGTTTTCTCAAAAAAGGTGGAATAAAGGGACGTCGTTAATTTAAGCTAAGTAAGCATCATCGAATGTTGCCTTAATCAGGGGGGGCTCATGGCGAAAGAAGAACCGATAAGAGTCGAAGGCACGGTTCTGGAGACATTGCCGAACGCAATGTTTAAAGTGGAATTGGAAAACAAACACCAGGTGCTTGCGCACATCAGTGGAAAAATGCGCATGCATTTTATTAAGATTTTGCCGGGAGATACGGTTACTGTTGAGCTGTCGCCATATGACTTGACGCGTGGACGGATTACTTACAGATCCAAGTAGGTGATAGCCGGGGTAGAGCAGATCCTTGGCACCACACAATGGGATACCGAATTTATTGCGTGCATTAAGGAGTTAGAACCATGAAGGTCAGGGCATCGGTTAAAAAAATCTGTAGTAAATGTAAAATTGTTCGGCGCAAAGGTGTCGTTCGAGTCATTTGCGAAAACAAACGACACAAACAAAGACAAGGTTGATGTTCGACATCATCAATAGGAGGATAGACTTTGGCACGTATTTCAGGCGTTGATTTACCAAGACGCAAACGAATTGAGATAGGGCTGACCTACATCTACGGGATCGGACGCTCCACATCGAAAAAAATTTTGGAGCAACTGAATATTGATCCTGGCACATCTACCGATGATTTGACGGATGCAGAGATCAACAGCATTCGTAAGCTAATTGACGGTCAGGTTAAGGTGGAAGGTGAGTTGCGCACTGAAGTTTCCATGAATATAAAGCGCCTCATGGATCTTGGGTGCTACCGGGGATTGCGCCATCGCCGAGGTCTTCCGGTACACGGCCAAAGAACCAGTACCAATGCCAGAACAAGAAAAGGTCCCAAACGCACGGCTGTCAAGAAAAAGGGTGCTGCCAAGAAGTAATGGATACCATATTTTAAGGAATTTTTCAGATGCCACGTAAAACCCGAACAAAGAAAAAAGAGAAAAAAAATATTCCCAGCGGGGTCGTTCACATTCAATCGACCTTTAACAACACCATCGTTACGATCACCGATCCGGGGGGAAATGTCGTATCCTGGTCGAGCGCAGGGGTCATGGGATTTAAGGGCTCTAGAAAGAGCACTCCTTTTGCAGCACAGCTTACGGCTGAAGACGCCGCGAAAAAAGCCATAAACCACGGCATGAGAAACGTTGAAGTCTATGTCAAAGGGCCAGGTGCCGGACGCGAATCTGCTCTGCGTGCTCTACAGGGAGCCGGTTTTAACGTATCAGTTATTAAGGATGTTACTCCAAGTCCCCACAATGGCTGTCGTCCGCCCAAAAGACGAAGAGTATAAACCCCTATTTGTAGACAGAATTTTTAGCTTTACTTGCTAAGGGAGGCAAAATTGGCACGATATACAGGTTCGGTATGCAGAATATGCCGAAGAGAAAATTTAAAGCTTTTCCTCAAAGGCGACCGCTGTTACGGGGATAAATGCGCATTTGATAGACGCGGATATGCGCCCGGGGAACATGGCCAGCGTCGTCGAGGTAAGCTGTCCGACTATGGCATTCAGCTTCGTGAAAAACAAAAGGTGAAGCGCATGTACTGCCTTTCGGAAAAACAATTCCGATTGACCTTTGAAAAGGCGGATCGCCAAAAAGGCATTACCGGCTATAACTTGTTGGTTTTGCTCGAAAGACGGTTGGACAATGTCATATATCGGCTCGGTTTTGCGAACTCTCGCACCCAGGGTCGGCATTTCGTGCGACACAATCATTTCCTTGTAAATGGCAAAAGAGTCAATATTCCATCGTATGCCATCAAAGTGGGTGATGAAATCAGCGTTGGTGAAAAGAGCCAGAAGGTTCAAGCAATCGGGGATGCCTTGGAAGCCGTGGTCAGGCGAAGTGTGCCTCAATGGTTGGAGCTCGACAAAGACAAGAAGAAGGGTGTCGTTAAGAGTTTTCCTGTACGCGATGACTTGACAATGCCGATGCAAGAACAACTCATTGTTGAACTCTATTCTAAGTAGCCAAATATTAACCATTCTATTTGGTGCGAGAGCATGTGGTTCATTATATTAATCCCTAAGGTTGGAGAGACCGTATGTCATCAAATGAACTTATGTACATAAACTGGCGTGAGATGATTAAGCCGGAAAAGGTGCAAGTCACCAGTACAAAAACGTATGGCAAGTTTGTTTGTGAACCTCTTGAAAGAGGTTATGGAACCACATTGGGTAATTCGTTAAGGCGAATTATCCTGTCATCGTTACATGGCGCTGCAATAACGGCTGTTAAAATCGAATCCGTACAGCATGAATTCAGCGCAATTCCGGGCGTGCTTGAAGATGTCTCGGAGATCATTCTGAATCTTAAGCAAGTGCGGCTCAAAGGTAAAAATGCACAACCCCAAATCCTGACGTGCAGGAAGCAGGGCGATGGTGTCGTTAAAGCCGGTGATTTTGTCAGCCCCAATGACGCCATCGAAGTCCTGAATCCCGATCTGCTGATTGCGACCCTATCCGGTGAAGGTATACTGGATATGGAAATGACGGTCAACGTCGGTAAAGGGTATGCGCTTTCGGAAAGCAATAAAGACGAAGAGGCGCCGGTTGGAACTATCCCCATCGATGCTGTTTTTTCGCCCATCAACAAGGTCAACTATGTGGTCGGCAATGCCCGTGTAGGCCAACGTACCGACTATGATAAGCTGACATTGGAAGTGTGGACGGACGGAAGTGTTACACCGGAAGATGCCGTGGCTTATGCCGCAAAGATTTTCAAGGATCAGATGACCATCTTTATCAACTTTGATGAAGAAGCCGAACCCGATACTTCCATCAAAGCCGGTGATGATGACAAAGCACAATTTAATGAAAATTTATATCGGAGCGTTGAAGAACTGGAGCTTTCAGTCAGAAGTGCCAATTGTTTGAAAAACGCTGAGATCAACAAAATTTATCAATTGGTGCAAAAGACTGAAGCTGAGATGCTCAAAACCAAAAACTTTGGCCGTAAATCCCTCAATGAGATTAAAGAGGTTTTGACCGAAATGGGATTGACTCTCGGTATGAATCTCGACGGCTTTGAACAGGAGCCGGAAGATATCGAACAAGAAGGGGAGTAGTTATTTCCATGAGACATAGAAAATCCGGATTAAAACTAAATATGAGCGGCAGCCATCGCCAAGCCATGTTTCGCAATATGGTCACCTCTTTGCTGAAACACGATCGCATAAAAACCACAGACACTCGCGCCAAGGAGCTGCGTCGCTGGGCGGATCACATTATTACCCTGGCCAAGCGGGGTGATCTGCACGCCCGCAGACAAGCGCTTTCCATCGTTCGTGAAAAAGATGTCGTTCACAAGCTGTTTGAAGAGGCCGGTGAGCGATTCGGCAAGGTGAACGGCGGGTACACGCGTATCACCAAAATTGGTCGGCGTCCCGGTGATTGCGCATTGGTATCGGTGATTGAGCTGATCTCTGCTGAGGAAAAACCAAAAAAGAAAAAAGCCAAGCCTGAAACGCCCAAAGAGACGCCTGCTTCCACCGCTCCAACTCCAACAGACGCGGTCAAAGAGAAAACCGAAGCCCGCGCCGCTGACGGTGTAGAGGCTACGGCAGACGATGGTTCTGAAGATACCACGGCTCAGGCAGCACCTGATTCCGAAGTTGCAGAAAATACCGATGCTCAAGCAGCTCAAGAGAAGACAGACGAAGCAGAAGGTCAGAAAAAAGAGTAAAACAGCGTCACATCCTATCACCATCCATACCCCATTGCCCATCTGGACAATGGGGTTTTTTTAGGGGCGTAAAATCCCTCATAGGCTAAGCCCTCTAATTTCGCCGGAACCTGTCTAAATCCCCTTTGGGACTTGAAACCTTTCGAATTATTTGTAATATTGGGCCAT
>JASFKE010000025.1:0-14704 GCA_050118795.1 Desulfobacteraceae bacterium
ACCACCATCCTGATGCAAAGATCAGAAAAGAGGTGACAAGCGGTGTTAAAATAATAATGGCCGGTAGTTGCTCAATCATAACAATTTTGCTGCGATCGTTGCGATCACGCATGCTTTCGTTGCGATCACGCATGCTTTTGATGGTTGATACAGCCCGATCGTCAGGGACTTAAACCCTATGTGATTGGGTTGCCCATTCACAACAGATCGGCAATATCCGGATGATGCGTGATCGTTTTGATAAACTGCTCAGTCCGGATGTCGTATCGTTTTTTTAAGATGACCAGCAGGCGCTGGCTCAGGATGTACCCCATTGTATGATCGTGTTCCAGCAGCGCTTTTAATTTCTCCGCTCGAAACGAAAGCACTTGGCATTGCTCGCTGCATAAGGCACTCACGGTATAGGCGGCTTCATCCAGCATCGCCGACCACCCAAATGTGTGACCCTGCTTGATGGCGCTTACGAAAACCGTGATGTTGTCGGACACCTCCAATTCGAGAAGCACTTTTCCCTCTTTGAGCATATACAAACGATCCGATTTGTCTCCTTGACGGAATATGAACTCATTTTCGTCAAACAGCAGCAGGTCGGTAATGGGGACAAGTTTTTCCAGCATCTCGTCGGTCAGATATCCCAGCATGACAATCTGCTTTAAGTCGTCTATGGTAATCATTGCCGCCTTTCCTTGTTCAAATCCATGAGAACTTCGTCCTCATCCAGGGTGCCGTACATCTGATAAATTTTTATGGCCAGCGCCAGAGCCACCCCAAGGGTCGCTACGGCCACGACGATGGCGGTGAGCATAAGTACGTGGGGCAAAGGGTTGATGAAGTCGATGGCCTGGACCGCCGCGTGATGTGCATCATGGGAGTGGTCGATGATGGGTATTGTGGCCCCCTGTTTGGCGCCGATGGAGATAAAGAACAGGATAATGGCTGTTTGCAGAATACTAAGCCCGATTATCTTTTTGATGATGTTTTTCTTGATGATGAGGCCATACAGACCGATCATCATCAGCAGGATATAGGCCCACCAATTGATCCTGGAGATCAGAATGGTCAGAACGTCGTCCATTGCTACAGTCCCTCGTCGTGTCTGCCCGCCGACGCCAGGTTGTAATAGAGCACAACCATGACGGCCATGACAGCGATCCCCACCCCGATCTCCACGAGCAATATCCCGTGGGAGCGGGCGCTCACGGGATCTGTGGCCAGAACTGCCGCCAGCGCACTGTAATCCAGATAATTCTTATCATAGAGCAAGCTGGCGAGACCGGTTCCGGCGTAGATAAACACCCCTAATGTGCATAGCAGGCCGGTGATGCGTTCGCTCATCCGTCTGAGAGCGGACCGCAGATCAAACGCGATGGCGTAAAGAATCATGGAGGCGCCCAAAATGACGCCGCCTTGAAAACCGCCCCCGGGGCTGTGATGACCATGCGCGATCACATAGAGCGCGAAGATTTGGATAAAGGGTATGATCATGCGGCAGGTGGTCTTGACAATAAGATTGTAGGGAATCCAAACCGAATCGATGCGTTCAAAGTCGTCGGATCTTTCGGGATACTTCCCGCTTTTTTTGATACGCAGTGTAATACCGGTTGGAATGTGGCGGTAGAGCCGGGTCTGACCGCTCTCTTTAAAACCAAAGCGGCGCAGGATAAAGATACAGGCAATTCCGGCCGTGAAAATGACAATGGTTTCAAACATGGTGTCAAAACCGCGATAGTCGGCCAGTACCGCAGTGACGATATTTGGAACTGAGGTCTCTTTCATCGTGTTTTCAATGTAGTAAGTTGAAACATGGCGGCTGGCCGGTGCCTGGGGGTCGCCCCAGATGGGAAAATCAAGGGAGCCGTAGAACAACAGGCTGCCGAAAAGCAACACACCGATGATGCTGATCCATTTCAATCTTTGGTTCTCCTTGAGGTGCGGAAAACAGCCGCCACAAAAAGTACGGTGCTGATCCCGGCACCCACCGAAGCTTCGGTAAACGCAACATCAACCGCGCCCATAATGGCCCAGAGCAGACACAACATGAAGCTGTAGGCGCCAAAAAGAATGGCGGCGCTTAACAGATCCTTGACCGAAAGCGCACCAATGGCGCTGATGATCACAATCGTCAGGATGATGAGCTCAATCTCCCAGATCATATTTGGTAATAATCCTTTTGCTCCAGGGTTTCAGGCCCGCTCTGACCGCGGCATCCACAATGGCATGTATCGCTGTCGGGCTGGTGATAAAAACGAAGACAACGATCAGTATGATTTTCAAGGCGGTGATCAACGCTTGTGCAGAGATGGGCAGGGCGGTATATAATGCCAGAGCCCCCATGGTGATGACCAGGCCCGCCGTATCCAGTTTTCCCGCCGGGTGCAGCCTGGAGTAAAAATCGGGGAAACGGATGATACCGACAGCGCCGCCGGTATAGAATATCAAGCCGCAGACGATTAATAGTATAATTACCGGATTCACCGATATCTCCTCCTTTTTTACAGGTCTTTGCGTTTTTGAAAATATCTGGCAGCGGCGAGCACGGTGATGAAGTTGAGCATGGCATAGGCCAGGGCGATATCGACGAACATATCCACCCGTTGGTAGATCAACCCGATCAGGATCAACAGGGCGATGGTTTTGCTGCCCACAGCATTGACGCCGACCAGGCGGTCCAATACTGTCGGGCCGATAATGGCGCGATACAAAGACAAAAAAATGAGCAGGCTTAAATAGATGCCGGCGTATGTGAATGCCTCTTCCATTACGGTTCGAAAACGCGCCCGATCCTTTTTTCCATGGCGCCTGGCAAGGACCGGCCTGATTTTTCATTGATACAATGAACTGAAAATTTCCCCATTACGCTGACATGCACCGTAATCGTTCCGGGTGTCAGGGTGATGGAGTTTGCAAAGGTTGTGCGAGGCACCTCCTTTTTTAATCTGCTGTTGAATTGGATGATGTGGGGATCGATAAGATCAACCATCTTCGGGTGGAAGACAAGATAGAGCACATGCAGGTTGGCCAGCAGAATCTGATAGAGCAGCCATGGGATATATCCTGCAAAGCGTAACCAGTGAAGAATCAAGCCGGGCCGGATCGCGGCGGTTAACAATAATTGATGATTCAATGCAGCAACTATCAGACAGGATGCAACCCCCAGGCAGATATGGAATGGATCGAACCTGCCGGAGAAGAGCGTCCAGAAAAGGGCCATGATCAGAAACGTCACGGCAAACCGTCTGGGGGCGAGGGGGGGCGGCACACGTATCCCGGAGCCTGTCTGCTGCGGATCCTGTTCGGGCTTATTCGATTCGGGGACCGGCAAAAGCGGGGGCCTATTCATCGGTCTCAGCTTCCAATGATTTCATAGCTTGCCGATTTGTAGCCTTTAATCTTTTGAATATGAAACGTCAGGATGCGACTTTCATACCTTTCGATATACTCTTTGAGTTTGCGTTTGGCTTTGCGGAACTTCTTGCTTTGCAAATTGGCGATCAAATTGGTGACATCCGTCGCCCGGCCTTCGCAAATAATACTGGGGCCGTCTCCGATCAGCACTTCCCACTCCCTTGCCACCTCGATGCCAAGCTCTCCAAGCAGTGGGTAGTATTCCTGGTTGGTAAAGCGTCCGTAATCCCCTTTTTTTTCGCTTCTCAGATCCCATGTCTGGTTGAATTTGACCGTATCCTCTTTGACATCGATGGTATAGGTATCTTTTTTTCCGGTTTTGACAAGCACCTTGGTTTTGTAATTTTTTACATAATTGTATAGCTCGGACTTTAACTCCTTGTATTTTTGATTCTGCAGCGCCTTCTCCAACAGCTCCAAATCACTGCAGGTGTTTTCAAAGATGATTTCGCTGTAAGCGCCCACCAGCACGCACCATCCGGCCACGGTATGCATACCCAGTTGATTGACCCCCGGAATGAATTTTTGGGTGATGAACTTATTGTACGCTCTGTTTTTTTCCGGAATAATCTCCCAGTAGTGATTCAGTTTGACCGTCATGACATTGCCCTCCTGATATAGAGCTAATGGTTTCCATTGCATGAATGCCGGTGATCTATTCGGCTGACCGAAGAACACTCAAAACTACTCAGGAGAAATGTTGCAGGATATCCAAATGGTGTGCAGAAATATAACGGCTGCAATGGACGGCGGTTTCCATCATCCATGGGCGATTCTGATCAACTATAGCGCAAGTGTACTAAAACGGTACCGTATGGCGGCTGTGTTGTCAATAGTTCATCTGGTTAGCTGGTGATTAAATGATGTATTATTAATATGTTGTAATTACCTTAGTTCCAAAATGGTGCGGATGCGGTCCAGCACCCTGCGTTCGCTCACCCCCACACGCAGGTCGGCCAGGGCGATCTGGAGAGCCACCTCAAAGGCCTCTTTCCGTTGCCCCGAGGTGGGCAGCAGCACGGCGAGGCCCTCCAGGGCTGCTTGGGTATCGGCGCCCAGGACCCGGGCCTGGGTCTGGAGGATTTTTTTCACCTCGGCCGGGCTTTCGTAAAATTGCTTGTGCCGGCGGATGACACTCTCCGCAGCCTGGTACTGGCGCTTGTCAAGGGAGCCCTCCGCATTCACCACGGCAATAATAATGCGGATGATGGCCTCGGCAAACCCTCCCTGATGAACGTGCCGGCGGGCAAAGGCCGCCTCCCGGCGCCGTTGCAGGGCCGCCTCCCGGCCGCCGTCTCCATCGTCCAGGGCCGGCTTTGCGGAGCCCCACCAGAACGTGGTCCAGGGGTTGTTGTAGATGGCTTTGAAAATCAACTCCTGGGCGCTGTCCCGGATGTCGCGATAGAGATTCAGGGCTGCCTTGATGTTTTCGGAGAGATCGGTTTCAAGGGCCACAAAGGGATTGTCGGCAGGTACCTGTCGACGGTTTTCTTTGACCATCGATGCCCAGAAGCCCAACGGCCAGAGCAGTGGGTTGGCATCGGACCACATGTAGCGCTGCATTCGCAAGGGGTGCAACTGCCGCAAGGCTTCAGCCGTCCAGGGGGTGGTAAAAGCCTGCACCCAGGGTTGGAACCACTGGCGGTAGAAGGCGTCATAGGCTTTTGACACGGCATCCACTGGCACAAAGGCGGCTTCGTCTTCCAACCCGTCATCCAGGGCCAGGATATCGTCGATGTCGCGCTCTTCGAACCGAACAGTGTAATCTTCGATATCCGGATGGGGCGCTTCGCCGACGATGACCATCTCATAGAGCCCGGGCACCAGGAACTCCATCATCTCCAGGCTGCCGATGATCTGGCGGTGCTCCTTGCCGGCCACCTTGCCGGAGACGAAAATTCCCAGGTGACCGATGCTCTCATGGACCATGTAGATGATGATCTGCCCGTTGCGCTTGATCTCGTCAACGGATCCATATACCTTGACGATCCAGTTCAGGGCCTGCTGGGGCGGGGTGATGTTGTCGCCGCTGGAGGCAAACACAAAGATGGGGTCCTTGAAGTTTTTTAAATTGATGGGCCGCCCCTCTTGGAGCTGGAGCAGGCCTTTTTCGAGTTCATTGCCCACAAAAAGCGTGTCGGTGATAAAATGGATTTCGTTGGCATCCAGCTTGAAAAAGCCCCCCCACCACTTCTCGAAATTCAGGTATCGCGGGGCCTCGGTATCCACCTTGGTGAAGAGGTTGTATTGCTTGGTCCAATAGGTGTTGGCGGGATTGAGGTCTTCAAAACCCGCTACCAGGTGAGCACCGTCAAACTGGCCGTGGCCCAGATCCGACCACAGGGAGGCCTGCCAGACCCCGCCGCTCAATCCGCCCTTGTAGCGCATGGGGTTGGCGCCTTCCACCCCCCCCCAATAGGAGAGGGGGGAACCACTGAAAACCATGGGCCCCACCACGTCCGGACGGTCCGCACCGATAAGGGCGGCGGCCCATCCGGCCTGGCAATTGCCGATGACGGCCGGCTCGGGCGCGTCGGGATGACGCCGGGCCACCTCTTCCAAAAACCGGATTTCAGCCTGCTGGACCGCGGCGATGGTCTGCCCGGGGACAGGATCTGGGGAGAACATAATAAAATAGACCGGGTATCCGTACTTTAAGGCCACTCCGATCTGAGAATTGAGTTTGGAGCCGCCGATGCCCGGCCCATGACCGGCCCGCGGGTCGATTACCACCAATGGCCTGACGCTTTTGGCGCCCGGCCGGCGGTCCGGCCCGGGTTTGGTTTGCCGCCGGTCGCCGTTATCGCGCCCCATTTGCCGCCGGTCCAATTCAACCGTGCGGCTATCTATGATTTTCACCAGGGCGTAGTTCACCGGCGGATCAAAGTGCCGGGCTTCCATGATGGTTTCATACTCAAAAGCCAGCACCGGTGGTTGGCCGGCACGCAGGTTTTCGAGATAGTCGTTACCCCTTTGGCGGATGGTGTCCCAAAACAGGATGGAGCGCTGCCAGCGGTCAATGATATAGTCGTCTGCCTGCTGCCAGCCGGTGGATAGAGCCATGGATCTCGTTGCATAAGACGTCATTTAAAGCCTCCTGAAGAAAAGGATGAAAACCCCAACAATTTAGCGCTATTTGGCAGGGATCAGAAGCAGCAACGGGGGAAGCGATCAAAAACCTCTCAGTAAAGACCGTCTTACAAGTATAAGCGACCGGCCGGCGTGTCAACCACCAAATCCGCCGTCAGGGCTGGCGGGGAATAACTCCGATGCCCTTGAGCTCTTCGATGAAATCGTCCACCTGCAGCGGTTTGACAAAATATGCGGATGCGCCGCCCTTGAACAAGGCGTCGGCGGCTTCCCGGGTCACGTTCAGGGAGGTGGTCATGACCACTTTAACGCTTTGGCCGGATGAAATCCCCGCTGCTTTCTCCAATTTTCGAATACGGCGCAAGGCCTCCTGGCCGTCGAGTTCGGGCATCATGATATCCATGCAAATCAACGTATAGGGATCGGCCTCATCCAGTGAACGCTGAAAAGCATCCACGGCCTCTTTGCCGTTGGCCACTACATCGCAGCTTCCATAGGTCGATAAAATCTTTGTCAGGATCTGGCTGGAAATGGTGTCGTCTTCCGCAATCAAAGCACGCATTTTTGTCTCCTTGTCTGTTTACGGGATTAATTTCGGACCTTTAAGGAAAAACTTTACACCACCTCCGATTATTAAGATAACAGGTATTGAATTTTTAAGTTACGACACCACATCTCTTTTGATATCAATGCCATATTTTCGCATACGATTCCAAACCGTTACCCGGTTGACGCCCAGTATTTTCGCCGCCCGGGTCTGGTTGCCGCCGGTCTTTTTCAGCGCCACCAGAAGGGATTGTTTTTCCTTGGCATCTTTAACACCCAGCAACGAATGTCGCTCTACATCCAACCCAACGCGCCCCATGAACCGGGGCGGCAGATGATCGCAATTGATGGGACCGCTCTCTGCGATGGTAAATGCGTAGTGCAGGATGCTCTTGAGCTCTCTGACATTGCCGGGCCAGTGATATTCCAACAATGCGTTCATCGCCCTGGGTTGAACACCCAGAATATTTTTGCGCGTCTTTTTATTGAGGCGATCCATGAACGTTTCCACCAGCAGGGGGATATCCTCTCTTCTTTGTCGAAGCGGAGGCAGGTGGATGGGAAGCACATTGATGCGGAAGTACAGATCCTGGCGAAACTTGTTTTGAGAGATCAGTTCGATCAGATTTTTATTGGTCGCCGTGATGATGCGCACATCCACCGAGATGGAGCGGTTATCGCCCACGTGTTCGAATCGCTGGCACTCCAGCGCCCGGAGCAGTTTGATTTGAATGGAGAGGGGAATGTCACCGATTTCGTCCAGGAAAAGATCGCCGTGGTGGGCGGTTTCAAAACGGCCCTTACGATCGCGAAACGCCCCTGTGAAAGAGCCTTTGACATGCCCGAACAGTTCACTTTCAAGCAGCGATTCGTTCAGCGCGGCGCAGTTGACCTGGACATAGGGATCCTCTTTGCGGTACCCCCGCTCATGGATGGCCCTGGCAACCAGCTCTTTGCCGGTACCGCTTTCACCGAAAATGATTACGGGGGCATCGCTCTTGGCAGCCTTTTCAATGATACTATAGACCTTTTTCATCTCGTCGGAGAGGCCCACAAGACCACAATACCCGTCCGTTTCGTCCAGTTGCCGGGTAAGCAATTCCACTTTTCTGTCCAGCCGATCGATCTCACTGATATCGGTCAACGTCTCAACGGCCCCCAGTTGGGTGCCATCTTCATCGTATAAAACCGATGCATTTTTCAGGGCCGGCAGCCGGGTTCCGTCTTTTTTGATGATTTCGCACCGGCTGCGCCGGACACCCTCATGGTTGGGTTCGAACAGCTTGCACCATACGGTGCGGTTGTCATTTATAATCAGTTCGCGGGCATTGCACTCCAGCAGGGTGCAACGCTGTCCAACAGCCTCGGTGGCCGTATAACCGGTCATCTCCTCAAAAGAGCGGTTGACCGACAGGATGACACCCTGATTGCTGATAATGAGCAGTGCGTCGTTCATGGTATCCACGACCCGCCCCCAATACTTGTCGGCAACGAATTTATCCATGGATCAACTCCTTGAACTAAATTGATGGCGATTTCGGCAATAGGTGTTTCCCTGGATGTTTAAATTTTTAACATCTGTTAATTTAACATTTAAACATAGTTGGGGGGCAAGTCCAACCATATATTGCATTTGTTGTTAATATTAGAGGTGTTTAAGAATATTTGGCATTGTTGACTATATTGGCATGGTTCTTGGTGCAGAAACAGGTTGCACTCCCAACACCTTATTGACCATTCGTTCACCAGATGAGGCGTAAGATGCGCAAAAGATCCAAGGTCAATCTCATCGGAGTTCCATGGCCCGTTAACCTCCTGCAGTGCTCCAAGCTGACAGATGCCATGGGACCGGATGACGAGCTGATCATCTCCTTAAGGGATAAGGATTTGAAAACAAGCTTGATTATGATTTTAAATGCGCTTCCCGAGTTGACATTCAGCATCTCCGACACCGGACATTGCACCACCATTAATGTTAAAAAACTCAACCCGTTGTTACACAAAAAAGTGTGAAATATGACACTGGGTCGGCGAACTTTTCTGAAAATCTGCACAATTGGGGCAACCTCGGTGGCGATCCGGCCCAGTTGCGGTGATGCGGCGCCGGGGCTGCACGACGCTGACAAGGCTTACGGCTGCCTGGTGGATACAACGTTGTGCGTGGGATGCCGCAAGTGTGAGCAGGCCTGTAATACCCGACATCACCTGCCCATGCCGAAAGCGTCGTTCGAAGAGCTGACGGTTCTGGAAAACGAACGCCGCATGGATGAAACCACTTACACTGTGGTCAATAAATACTATCCCAGGAACATTGGCACCCTCACCTGGCGGCAGAGGCCGACCTACGTGAAGTTTCAGTGCATGCACTGCAACGACCCGTCCTGCGTCTCGGCCTGCATCGTGGGGGCCCTGACCAGGGAGCAAAACGGCGCCGTTGTGTATGATGCCAAAAAATGCATCGGATGCCGCTATTGCATGGTGGCTTGCCCTTTCCAGGTGCCGGCATATGAATACCACAACGCCCTGACCCCCCAGGTGCGTAAATGCGACTTCTGTTTCAAATATATCGAGCAGGGCGGCCTGCCGGCCTGTGCCCAGGTGTGTCCCCGGGAGGTGATCACCTTTGGAAAAAAGGCAGACCTTCTCGATCTGGCCCGTTGGAGAATAAGAAACGATCCGGGCAAATATGTCGATCATATCTACGGGGAGCACGAGGTCGGCGGCACATCGTGGCTCTATCTCTCTTCAGAGCCATTTGGATCCATCGGTTTTCCCAAACTGGGCCCCAAGGCGCCGCCGCGCCTGACCGAGGCCATTCAACACGGTCTTTTCCAATACTTTGCCGCCCCCATCGGCCTCTTTGCCATTCTGGGCGCCATCATGTGGGCGACCGGCTTTCCCAACGGCAAGGAGGATAAGGGAGACGTTAAATGACCGGCCATGAAGCGGCTGCACCCATTGAGGAGAAATTCCTGACGCCGGGAGTGATGGTCATGGTGGCGTTGATGGGCATTGGGGCGGCCTTTGTCCTGGCGCGGTTTCTTTACGGCATCGGCACCGTTTCCAACCTGAACAACCAGTACCCTTGGGGCATCTGGATCGGCATAGACGTCGCCTCCGGTGTCGCCCTGGCCGCCGGCGGTTTCACCACCGGCGCCATTGCCTATGTCTTCAACCGGGAGCAGTATCGTGCGGTGATCCGTCCGGCCCTGCTAACGGCCTTGCTCGGATACACCTTCGTTGTTTTCGGTCTGCTGGTGGACATTGGCCGTTACTGGAACATCACCAGCCCCATATTCAACCACAATGGCAACTCGGTGCTTTTTGAAGTGGCCATGTGTGTTTTGATCTACCTGAACGTCCTCTACATCGAATTTATCCCCATTGTGGTTGAGCGCTTCAAAGGGCGGGTGCGGCTGCCCGGTCCGCTGGCCGGATTGAACGCTTTGGTCGAAAAAATCATGGAGGTCGCCGACACAATCCTGGGCAAGGTCATCTCTCTTTTCATTATCGCCGGTATTGTGCTCTCGTGCCTGCACCAATCCAGTCTGGGATCCCTGATGCTGATTGCACCTTACAAGGTGCACCCGCTGTGGTACACACCGGTGCTGCCGCTGCTGTTCCTGCTCTCGGCTTTTGCCGCCGGCTATCCCATGGTCACCTTCGAGTCCATCATTGTGGCAAAATCCTTCGACCGGCCTGCTGAAATGCACATCCTGACCCCCCTGGCCAGGTTCATGCCGCTGCTGATGGGGATCTATCTGGCCGTCAAGCTGGGGGATATGATCATCCGCGGCACTTATGTCTACCTGCTGGACGGCACCTGCCAAACCAATGCCTTTCTGGTGGAGGTGGGCATCGGGGTGCTGCTGCCCTTTGTCATGCTGCTGTTCAAAAGGGTCCGGCGCTCACCGGGATGGTTGTTTATCGCCTCAACTATCTTTGTGCTCGGCATCCTGATGAACCGGATCAATGTCTTCATTGTATCCTACACCCCCCCTTACAAACTGGTATCCTACTTCCCGGCCCTGGGAGAGATCTTCATCACCATCGGCCTGATCGCCGCCCTGATGTTTGTCTACCGGGTGGCGGTTTTTATCTTCCCCGTGTTGGGCGCCCATCCCAAAAAGATGTCGCCGACCTTGATGGTCCTGATCACCATGGGCGCCGTGCTCATGATCCAGGCCGCACCCACCGGTGCGATGGCCGGTCAAACCGTGCAGCGACCGCTGCCCTTGAAAGAGCACCAGACGCCATCGGTGGCCGATGCGCCTAAAGTGCTGACCCTCAACCAGCCGGTGATCAATAAATACAGTGACCTCTATGAACCGGTGCGCTTTATGCACAGCAAGCATGCCAACGTTCTGCGGGACTGCACCATCTGCCACCACCGCATGCCCCGGGAGGCCCAAGACCGCTATGGGGTCCCGGTATCCATGCGGCAGCTCAAGGAGAATGCGGACCTGCCGGTGTCCTGCGCCCATTGCCATGGCGAACCCTTTAACGAAAGGGATCTGGGCACGCCGGGATTGAAGGGCGCCTATCATCGATTGTGCATGGACTGCCACCGGGAATCCGACCAGGTGCCCTTTACCCGCGGCCCGGTGCTTTACAGCGCCATGGTGCGGGGGCCCATGGTGCGGCCCCTCGACACCCGGGCGCCCACCGACTGCCTGGCCTGCCATGCTAAAAAAGTCCCCGGCCACGACCAGCTGGTCAAACTTGAAGGGCCGGTGGACGCTCTGGCGGTCACCCAAAACTGCCTCTCCTGTCATGAAAAGGAGGGCCGGGCCATCCTTAAAACCGCCCACTGGAACTGGCATGGCGCCTCTCCCTATACGGTGGGGCACGAAAAGCGGGTGGATCTGGGAAAGAGCTCCGCCACCATCAACAACTTCTGCATCAACCTCAACGGCAACTGGCCGCGTTGCACCAGCTGCCATATCGGTTATGGATGGGAGGATGAAAATTTCGACTTCTCCGACATGGCCCGGATCGATTGCCTGGTGTGCCACGACGCCACCGGTAGCTATAAAAAGGCTCCTGCAGCTGCCGGCTATCCGGAAAAGAACCTCGATCTGGCCGCCATCGCCCGGAACGTGGGCCGACCCAGTCGCTCCAACTGCGGAATGAACTGCCATTTCCGCGGTGGCGGCGGAGACGCCGTCAAACACGGCGATATGAGCGCCGTGCTCGAAAAACCGGACAAGCAGCACGATGTGCACATGGGTGTGACCAACGGCGGACTCAACTTCAGGTGCCAGGACTGCCACAAGACGCGCAACCATATGATATCGGGACGCAGCATCTCCGTTCCGGCTGTGGAGGGCGATCTCTCCTGCGAGTACTGCCATACGGACAAACCCCATGTGGGCCGTGAGTTGACCGACCACCATTTGAACAAACACACCCGGCATGTGGCCTGCCAGACCTGCCATATCCCGATCTACTCCAAGGGCAATCCCACCAAGATCTTCTGGGACTGGTCCACCGCCGGGCAGCAGCGCGAGGTCTCCAAAGAGAAGTACGGCAAACCCGACTACGCTAAAAAAAAGGGCAGTTTCAAGTGGGCGGAGGCGGTCAAGCCAACCTATTTCTGGTACAATGGAACGGTCAAGCGCCACCTGCTCGGCGATCGGATCAACGAAAACGGTCCCACCCGGCTCACCGAACCCATCGGCAGCATCCACGACCCGGCATCCCGGATCTATCCCTTCAAACTGCATCGCGGCAAGCAGATCAGTGATGCGGTCTACAAATACCTGATCGCTCCCAAGTTGTGGAAGGGCTACTGGAAGCACTGGGATTGGGACAGGGCCGCACGCGACGGTATGCAGCACGCCGGGTTGCCCTACAGCGGCAAATATGCGTTCGTGGAGACCGTGATGTACTGGGGGCTGACCCACGAGGTGGTGCCCAAAGAGAGCGCGCTGGCCTGCGCCGAATGCCACGCCGCGCTGACCCAAGCGCCCTATTGCGGCAAATGCCACCATCGCCGGCCGGATGTGGACTTCAAAGCGTTGGTTTACCAGGGGATCAATTTCAAACGCCTCTCCGAGGCGGGTATGGATGTCGCCGACCTGATCGGCACCACCAACTACATCGATTACAAAGCGCTGGGATATCCGGGGGACCCCATTGAACACAGCGGCCGCTTCGACAAACTGATGCTGCGTGTCACAGATGCCAAGGGACCGGATGCCCGGCACGACGGACCCGGCTTAGGAAAATAGTGATCAAACAACAGCGGAGATGCCCATGTCAGTGATCGGCAAATCAGTGATCTCCCGCCGCAGATTCATGCAATTGTCGGCCGCGGCCGCCACTGCGGCGGTGGCCGGCAGCACCCCCAGGGTGCTGTATGCCCTGGTTGCAGACCGGCAGGCAGAAGGCAAAAAGAAGATTGAGAATCTCTTCTCGGCCTGCGACATGTGCTTCAACAAGTGCGGGCTGATCGCCCGGGTGGAAGACGGGGTCGTCAAGAAGCTCGATCCCAACCCCAAATCCCTTAAATCCCGCGGCATGCTCTGCGCCCGGGGCAACGCCGGGGTGAGGCAGCTTTACGACCCGGACCGGCTGAAATACCCGCTGCTGCGCAAAGGTGCAAGGGGCGAGGGCAAATGGCAGCGGCTGACGTGGGAGCAGGCCCTGGACCACGCCGCCGAACAGATGGAGCGCATTGGACGCGAGTATACGCGTTGCGGTTTTCTCTTCATGGCCGGTACCGATATGCAGTCCACCTTCGTCCACCGTTTTGCGGAAGTTTATGGCTCATTCAACGTCATCTCCCATGAATCCAACTGTCTGCTGAGCCGCAACCGTGCTTTTTTGGATACCTTCGGAGAGGTGCCTACCCCCGATGTACTCAACAGCCGGTACATCATCATGCCCGGTGCCAACCGGTTCGAGGCCTTGGTGACCCCCGACAGCATGGATCTGATGACCGCCATGCAGGCGGGCTGCAAGCTGGTGGTTCTGGACCCGCGCTTTACCAAGACGGCTGCGTTGGCCGATGAGTGGCACGCCATCCGTCCGGGAACCGATATGGCCTTCTTTCTCGCCGTGGCCCATGTGCTGATCGGCGAAGATCGTTACGACAAAAAATTCGTCGATGAAAAAACGTCCGGCTTCGAAGCCCTCACAACCCATGTCAAACCCTACACGCCGGATTGGGCGGCAGCTGAGACCGATATCCCCGCCCGCGATATCCGCCGGATCTCCAGGCAGCTGGCGGCGGCCGCACCGGCGGCCATGGTCTATCCCGGCCGGCGCAGTTCGGACTACGAGGACTCCACCCAGATTCGACGCTCCTATGCCATCGTCAACGCCCTGTTGGGCAACTGGGACCGCAAGGGCGGGCTCATCGTACCGGCAAAAATCAAACCCGGCCATCTGGAGTCGGAACCGCCCTGGTATGACGACAATCCCGAAGACCGGGTGGACGCCGGCCGGGCCCGGATGATGTTCGACGAAGAGGGCTCTTTCAAACACACCCGCGATGCGGTGATCGAAGGCAAACCCTACCCCGTTAAAGGCTGGATGACCTACAAGACCAACCCCATGCAGACCGGCGCCAATCGCAATAAAACCATTGAAATGATCCATAAACTGGATTTTATGGTGACCATCGACATCGCCATGAGCGACACTGCCTGGCTGGCCG
>JASFKE010000026.1:0-14615 GCA_050118795.1 Desulfobacteraceae bacterium
CATAAAAACCGTGAACAGTTTGCATCCAAAGTCCCATGGCCGGTTTTTGCACCGCCCTGGCAGGGTTACGGCTCAAAGGTGGTGACACTTCGATCTTCATAAGTCTGCCACAGCTCAATCACCTCCTCGTTGTCCGGTACGCTTCTGCGCAAAAGTTCCAGATGATTCCGCGCCGCGGCCAACCGTCCGCCATCCAGATAGATCCGTGTTAACATGATTCGTGCCTCCCAATGATTGGGATCGATCTTAACTGCATTGGCCAGTGCCGTCTGAGCCCTTTGACGCTGTCCGGCAGCCTGAGCGGTAAGACCCAGCCCGAAAAAATTCTCCGCATTGTCTGGATTTATCGTCACGGCGCGTTCGAAAGAAGCCAACGCTTTATCCATTAAATTCATTTCGCCGTAAGCCATTCCGAGATTGAAAAAAAGCCGATCGTCCTTATCCATACCGCACTGGACAGCCCTTTCATACTGACGCGCCTCTTGCATCCGGTCGCCCATTCTGCCCAGAATATATCCTAAATGATACATGGCCAGACAATTACCGGGCTCCTTGACTAATAGCGCCTGATGGAGAACATAGGCTTGTTCCCACTGCTGCCGATCCACGGCGGCATCCGCCTCGGCATCGCAAACCCAGCTGGCTTGCAAAGATGGCTTGCCCATGGTTGAACACCCCCAAACCCAAGACACCATAACTATTGCGATAATCAAACCATAAGGGCCAGGGTTCTGCCCTGGGTATTGTCGATCAAACATGAGCGCTCCTCGCGGGTAAGGTTTGGATAATCATCATTGGGCTACCATAACGGGATCTCTTTTCAAATTGCAAGCCCATCACCTATTGACCGTTAAAATGAACTCATATAGGATTCCCACCCAAATTGATCCAAATTATATGGAGACGACTGTGAACCGAGGAGTGGTATTTTTTATCAGAGCGATCATGGGGGTTGCGTTCGGTATCTTTCTATCGAAATTTTTTTACCCAAAAGCCCCAATCCTATTCATCATAGGGCTGTGCTCCGCCCTTGTGGTGTTGGCCTATGTCACCGAGTACCTGCGCCATCGCAGCAAGCAAAAATCCTTGGGCGGACCTCAGTAGTTCAAGCTGACCATAGCCTGTAGATGATATTGAACAAAGGGTAAACCTTCTCAAATTTGTTCAAAGGTTTGCCGCTGTATCTACGTAAAGGAGCCAAACTGATTTGAAGCAAATCATTCTAGGAACTGCCGGCCATATCGACCATGGAAAAACCAGTCTGATCAAAGCGGTCACCGGCGTCAACACAGACCGGCTGAAAGAAGAAAAACTGCGCGGCATCACCATCGAATTGGGATTTGCATCTCTGGATCTGCCCGGAGGACAAAAACTGGGAGTGGTGGATGTGCCGGGCCATGAAAAATTCGTTAAAAATATGGTGGCCGGCGCCACAGGCATCGATGTTGTAGCCATGGTCATCGCTGCAGATGAGGGGATCATGCCCCAAACCCGGGAACACATGGAAATTTGCTCCCTTCTGGATATTCAGCATGGACTGGTGGTCCTGACAAAGGTCGATCTTGTGGATGAAGAGTGGTTGGAGATGGTTCGAGACGAGGTCCACGATTTTGTGCGCGACACTTTTCTGGAAGGCGCACCGGTTATTGCCGTGTCATCCGCCACAGGGGAAGGCATAACGGATTTTCTCGAAGCTTTGGAGAAGGCCAGCGCCAAGGTCACCCCCAAAATCACCTCCGGTTTATTCCGCCTCCCGGTGGACCGGGTTTTCACCATGAAAGGATTCGGGACAGTTATTACAGGGACTCTGATATCGGGAAAGGTGCGCGTTGGGGACCAAATCATGGTCTATCCATCAGGCATCACATCAAAAGTCCGGGGTATTCAAGTCCACGGCAACAGTGTTGAATCGGCCCAGGCCGGTATGCGAACGGCGATCAACTTCCAGGGACTGGACAAAGAGCGGGTAAACCGTGGAGATATGGTGGCGGCTCCCAATGCATTGATCCCCAGCCATATGTTGGATGTGACCCTCAAATATCTGCCCAGCAATGCCAAAAAGCTGAAAAATCGGACAAAGGTCCGGTTTCACAGCGGCACCAGCGAAATCATGGGTGTCGTAGTATTGCTCGATCGTGATAGACTTGATAGCGGACAGGCGACTTTGGCACAAATTCGCCTGGAGAGTCAGGTCTCTCTGATTCGGGATGACCGCTATGTGCTGCGCAGCTACTCACCGGTTCAAACCATCGGTGGTGGGCGTATCCTCAACCCCATCCCCGTCAAACATAAGCCCCGGAAACCGGATGTGATGGACCACTTGTCAATATTGGCCAGCGATGATCTGGAACAGGTAATCGAACAACTCATACACGCCGCCGGTTTTCAGGGCATCCGCCATCACCATCTGCGCATCATGGTCAATATGCCCGAAAAGCAATTGGACAAGCTGCTGCAGAACATGCTCTCTCGAAAACTGATTATCCGGGTCGATAAGGATACGCACACCCTCATCCATCAAAACAGGTTCACCGACATCCAACACACCATTCAATCCCGAATAGCGGCATATCACCACACTTTTCCATTGAAACCCGGAATCCCCAAAGAGGAGCTTAAGAGCAAACTGCCGCCCACCATCAGCGGAAAAACTTTTTTAATTGCCCTGCGTGATATGGCCAAGAGCAAAAGCATCATCCTGGAAGAGGACATCGTCTTTTTGACTGACCACAAAGTGACGTTGGAAGTAGATCAAAAAGATCTGAAAAACAAGATCTTGGCAGCCTATTCACAGGGGCGATTATCACCGCCTTGGTTCAAAGATATATGTCGAAAATTGGAAACCCCGGAGAAGACAGCCAAAGAAGTGCTCTCCTTGCTGGTCAATGAAGGCTTGCTTGTAAAAGTCAAAGAGGACCAATATTACCACCGCGATCATCTGGATCGATTGAAAGACGAGCTTGTTGAATTTCTGATGACACATGAAGAGATTACAACACCTCAGTTTAAGGATATGACTGGAGTGTCACGAAAATATGTGATACCCTTGATAGAGTATTTCGACAGGACCCAACTGACCATCAGGGTGGGCGATATACGAAAACTTCGCCGGCGCCCCGAATAATGCAGTCTCCCACTGGAAACATAGACGGTAAAGATTCTCGTCTTCTACCAATGCCACTTAAAAAACACGGAGATGGAAACAATTCATCACACGAGGCCGAAAGGGACATAAAATGGTTAACCCACCCGAAAACCAAATCTCAAAAAAGGATGCCGGATTTACAGGATATGCCGCCATGCGCACAGCCACTGCTGTCGCTTTGACGCTCCTTGTGATCTGGGCGTTCAGTTCGATTCCGGAGTCCTTCGGCCAGGACAAAAAATCGAACCATGGCTCCGCAGGCGATTTACATAAACCGGTGGCAGCAACATCCGGGGCCGATGAAGGAGATGGCGACAAGCATACCCCCGGCAGGCCAACCCCCCAAACAGACAGCCATGACCAGCAGGCACCCCATGCGGACAGCCACGACCGGCAGGCACCCCAAACGGACAGCCACGACCGGCAGGCACCCCAAACGGACAGCCACGACCGGCAAGCACCCCAAACGGACAGCCACGACCGGCAGGCACCCCAAACGGACAGCCACGATCAGCAGGCACCCCATGGCGTCTCTCCAACAGCGGCCCATGACGACCGGCCTGCCGGTGTCTCCTTTGTGGAGGCGACAATTGCCCCCTTGGAATATGAACTCAACCATCGTTTCTGGGGTTGGCGCCCTAACGACATTATCAACCTGACGGATAATGTGAACAACTTCCAATTGGGGGTTTTAGAGGTGACCCGCAGGACCGTAGTACTACTGGCCGAACGTATATCCCGCACCGGCACCACCGATGCCTTCAACACGCACCTGGAAAACTCCATGAACTGGCTGATGGTCAAGGCTGACCGGTATTGGTTTCCGGCTCCGGAAACCAAATATAAAGAGAGCATTAAGGAGTTAGAGGCGTATAAGGAAGACCTTATCAATGGGAACGGTTCGTTTTATACACGCACAGACAACCTCATCCCGCTTCTGTCTTCCTACGAAGATCTATTGGGCAGCTGCGATGAAAACCTGGTCAAACAGAAAAACCATGACGGCACAAACATCAGCATGTTTAAAGCCGATGACTACTTTTACTATGCCCAAGGAGTTGCCAGTGCAATGGCCAGTGTACTGGAAGCGGTTCACCACGATTTTCTCAAGACCTTGGAAAGCCGGCATGCCGCCGAGCTCCTGCACCATGCTTTGGAATCATGCCGCCAAGCCGCGGCTCTGGACCCGATATTGATCACCAATGGTGATTTAGACGGCATTCTCGCCAACCACAGAGCCAACATGGCGGCCCCCATCAGCCACGCCCGCTTCTTTATAGGCCAATTGATCAAGACCCTATCGACTTAGTAGAAGGGGCGCTCTAGGAGTCCTTGAAAACGCAGGGCCTGACGATCTCAGGCGTTCTGGCGCGGTCGATTTCATAGCGTACAGCCGCACCAATCTCTATAATGCTGTATGGTTTTTTGACATATGCCCCGACGCCCATCCTGCGGGCTTTTCTGACGCGTGCTGATTCTGAGTAACCGCTAGATATAATAGCTTTTTGACCTGGGCTGATCTTTAATATCCTGCGGTAAGTCTCCAGTCCATCCAAACCGGACCCCAGCATCATATCGAGCATGACAATGTCGGGCCGGTAATTTTCTTCAAACTTGGCCACCGCCGCCTCACCATTTTCAGTTGCTTCAACACTGTACCCCAAACGGGTTAACATCCTGATGGCAATTTCCCGATGCTCCTCATCATCGTCCACGATCAGCACAGAGGCACCGTTGCCGTCGTATTGCATCGGATCGCCAACGGGAAGCGGAAACTTTCGCTCTTCCAACGTCGCCGGGAAATAGAGACGAACTGTTGTTCCCTGGCCAACACAGCTATCGATTTCGATAAAGCCCTTATGGTCTTGCATGGCTGCCCAAACAATGGCCATGCCCAACCCGGTTCCACTTTTACCCATCACCTTTTTCGTGAAAAAAGGCTCAAACACCCGCTCGAGATCTTCTGTGGCAATACCATGGCCATTATCTTCCACCGTCAACACCGCATAATCATCGGAATCGTGTTGACCCGACGAGATGGTTTGCTTCCCAGTGGTAATACGTATAAAGCCTCTATCGACGATAGCTTCCGCCGAGTTAAAAACAACATTCATCAACGTTTTAGCCAAGTGAACCGGAGAGCCCTTAATCCGGACCCCTTGCCAATGCAGCGCCTTTTTTATTGTTATCCCGGGATGGCGCTCCATCAGATCATCACATTCAGGGCTGTTTAAGAAGAGGTCGACCGTGTCATTGATGTCGATTACATCTGCAATCAGCACGCCTCTTCGGGACAACGTCAACAGGTCCTGGACTATGGCTGCTGCCCGGTTGCCGGCGCCTTTTATCTTTAGTAGAGGATCGTATAAGGGACTGTCCGGTGAAATGTCCATCAGCAAAAGGTCGGGATAGCTGACAATGGCTGACAATATGTTGCTTAAGTCGTGGGCGACGCCTCCTGCCAAAGTCCCTATGGTCTCCATTCTCTGGGCTCGCTGCAGTTTTTCTTCTAAATACTTCTGTTTAGTAATATCGACGATGATACAGCGCCCCTCGGCAATAAGACCATTTGAATTCCGAAATGGCTCTAATGATACATGGGCCCAGACAGGCATACCGTTGCTATCGACCAGCTCTATGGTTTCATTCTGGAACGATTGACCACTCATCAAAAGTTCATGCATCCACTTAAAACCCTGCTGACTCTCTTTGTTGGGTGCCACATGACTCAGAATACAAGAGCCTATCAATCGTTTTCGGTTATACCCGAAGAGGCGAATGGCTGCTGCATTGCAGTTAACAATCACAGCATCATCGGTACGGATTGAAATATAGGCAATGGGGGCATTTTCATATAGATCGCGAAATCGCTCTTCACTGCTTTGGAGTTCTTTAAACGCTTTTGCACTGAAAAGACTGATAGCGGTTTGGTATGCCACACCCATCAACAGATTAACATCACTTTTTGTCAGCGGTCGCTTGGTGACGACGTTGTCAACAGCTATAATGCCAAGAGAAATATCTTCGTGTACGATGGGAAGACAAATCAGTGATTTGGAGCCGATGCGATCGATCAATTGCTGGCTTTTGATGGAAAACGAGGAGCGTAAATTCCCGATGTCATCAACCAATACCGGACGCTGGCTTTTAAACACATGGATAAAAATACCTTTTGCTTCCGGGTTGTCCAATCGAAATTGCATATTGGCCAGCAAGTCCACCATGGTCTCTTCAAAACCAAAACCAGCGGCATAGACCAATCGTTTTTGGTGTATGTCCGCCAACATCATCATACCACGGTCAAAATCGAGATAATTCTGTATATTTTCAATTACGATATGCGACAGTTGATCCATATCCAATAGGGTCGAAGTGGCCTGCCCTATCTTTTGCATGAGGCGGGCGCCCCGGTAGCGATAATCAATTTCCAGAATGTGGTCCTCGGCCGCGTTCCCCTGATTCTGGATCACGTTGATCAATTCCTTTTTTTCAAGTATCTGTGCCCTCAAATAGAGCCCCATCACCCCCATGCCACCGGCAAAGAAAATGAGCCATAGTTCAACCGCCCCATAAATTACCGCCATGATCAATATGATGAGTTCAAGTGCCAAAGCGCTGAACAATGGCCGTTTCCATTTGGGGTGAACCGGTTTGAGAATTCTACTGCTGTAGATTTGTGGTTGCTTAGGCATAGACGCAGGCTTTCAACTGAAAGGATCAGGTCGATTGTATGCCATCTTTTTTATTTTGATAACAACACGCAATGCCTTTAGGACGCAAGGTCCTGAATTGGCAAGGGTACGCCGGCAGAGTACTACGCCGGCGCATTCTCGCCGCCGTAGTCTGGTCGAAGCCCTAAAGACTTTTGCAAAGATGGGGTTTATTTATAATTAATTTTTTGATGGTCACATACCGATACAAGTAGTTTATGAACGAAATGGAATTTACTTGTCAAGTATAAATGCCGATTTTGATAGAGAATTTTTCTCTAAACACTCTGAATTCATCAATGGGCCATACTTTGTGGTACAGCAATTATTGACAATGTTATACCTTAAGCCTAAGCTCAACACACTGATATGGGCGGGTTGTGTCCTGATCAGGGTTGTAGAAATGGTGGGGCGCAAAATAGAGCCCAATTTAAAAAATTCCCGTTTAACGAATGATTTCAACCTGAATCATTCGTGTGTACAAGGTGCAAATACCATTGAATCTCATTAAAAAAATAGTACTTGGACTGGCCGTTATCAGTTTTGGCACCGTGGCATGGCAAGGCATTAAGCTCTATCAGTTTGCCTATCAACCCGCAGATAAAATCGACGCGCAAGATTTGACGCCGGTTCTTCCGGGAGAATCTTTCAACACTTTGGCGGCCAAACTTGAAAACAGAGGTATCATCACCAATATTCGATTTTTCAAATTGTTGGCATTGTTGAGAGGAGACGACAAAATGCTCAAGGCGGGTGAATATGCACTATCACCGGCCATGACGCCCATCCAGGTGCTCGATGCCCTGGTGCGCGGCCAAGCTTACCTGCATCGATTGACGATCCCGGAGGGATACTCCCTCAAACAAATCGCTGAAGAAGTGGCCGGCAATGAATTTGGGCAAAGCGATGACTTCATCGCTTTGGGCAATGATCCCGAAGTTGTCTCCAAATTCGGGATAGAGGCCCAATCGCTGGAGGGCTATCTTTTCCCCGACACCTACTATTTTCCCAAAGGCGCTTCCTCTGAATTGATCATTAAAAAGATGGTAGAACGGTTTAACGAGCAATTTCCGCCTAAATGGAAAAATCGCGCCAAGGATCTGGGCCGGTCTGTACATGAGATTGTTACACTTGCCTCCATCATCGAGAAAGAGACCGGCGCACCGTCTGAAAGATCGATAATCGCATCGGTTTTTCACAACCGGCTTAAAAAGAACATGCGCCTGGAAAGCGATCCCACTGTGATCTATGGCATACCGGACTTCGACGGCAATATAAAACGAAAACACCTGACGACAATGACCCCTTACAACACTTACAAAATAAAGGGTTTGCCACCGGGACCGATTGCAAACCCCGGCCGAGCAGCCATTGAGGCAGCTCTCTACCCGGCACAAACGGACTATCTCTTTTTTGTATCGAAGAAAGACGGCACCCACTTTTTTTCCCAAACCATACAAGAGCACCAAAAAGCAGTTCGAAAGTACCAACTTCGCCGCCGAAAATAGCCGCGGATATAACCCGCAACAGAAGGATATTCTTTAAGATGTTGACAACATTAAACAAAGCGCAGCGCGCCGGCCAAAGACTCATTGTAGGATTTGACGGCATCGCGCTGGACGATACCCTTAAGTACTATATCGACCAGATTAAAGTGGGTGGCATCATCCTTTTTTCACGCAATATAGATTCACCTGACCAAATTGGAGCGTTGTGCGGTCACGCCCAGGATTATGCAAGGCAGTGCGGCCAACCCCCTCTGTTTATCGGAATTGATCAGGAAGGGGGGGTCGTCGCGAGACTTAAAGCGCCATTCACCCAATTTGAGGGCAATCCCCACATGATCACGAAGGATGACGCGGCCCATTTTGCGTTGACCACAGCCCGGGAACTCAAACAGATCGGTGTCAACATGAATATGGCGCCAGTGCTCGACGTTCTACCGGATAAAGGTGAAAGCGTCATGATGGACAGGGCCTTTGGTCACGAACCGAAACATGTCGCCCGAATGGGCAAGACCGTCATTGACACTTTTCAGAAAAACCACATTATGGCGGTGGCCAAACACTTTCCCGGAATTGGCCGGACGGTGCTGGATTCGCACTTTGAGCTGCCAGACCTCGGGACAGAATTGGATGAGCTTGCGGCACGGGATTTGGTCCCATTCCAATCCGCTATCGATACCCAGGTCGCGGGTATCATGCTTTCACACATTCGTTACCGATCCCTCGATCCCGAATGGCCGGCCAGCCTTTCACCGGTCATCGCCGACGACATTCTACGAAAAAAAATGGGGTTTCAAGGGCTGGTTCTCACCGACGACCTCGATATGGGCGCTATTGCCAAACATTACGATGTAGAACAGATCGTTCATCAGTGTTTGGCTGCCACGGTGGACATTTTATTGATCTGCCACCCCGGCCCGAAGATCGAGCAAATTCGAAACCAGATCAGCAATTTTCAAAAAAATAATGAAGAAGATTATCATCGTAAAGAGGCGGCTGCGATAGAGCGCATCGCACAGCACAAGAGATCCTTCCTGGGCAATTGATCTCCGAGTCAACCCAATCGCTGGGGAGTTCTCAGGTGGCGCGAATATACATCGGCTCGTATGGGGGTCTTGGCGCCATCTTGAAGATGGTGATATGCAGCCGCGGCTATCATGGCGGCATTGTCGCCGCATAATGATATGGGAGGAATATGAAGTGTGACCATCCGGTCGGCGGCTTCTACCAAAAGCCTCTGTTTTAGGCCTTGATTGGCGGCAACCCCCCCGACGACGGCAACATGACGACATTTTTTGATTTTGGCCGCATGCAGTAGTTTGTAAGCCAGCACATCAACCACCGCGGCTTGGAAACCGGCGGCGATTTCCGCCTTTCGCTGCTGGGTCAACAATCCTTCCCGGGATTGGATATGGCGGTGAACTGCTGTTTTGATACCGCTGAACGAAAAATCGAATTTTTCCTTATCCAGGAAAGGCCGGGGGAACTCAATTCCTTTTGAATCGGCCTGCATCGCCAGTTGATCGATGACCACGCCACCTGGATATCCCAGCCCCAGCATTTTAGCAACTTTGTCATAAGCCTCACCTGCGGCATCATCACGGGTCTGCCCCAGCAATGTGTAATCCCCCTCAGCGGTTACGTGATATATGGCCGTGTGCCCGCCGGAGGCCAGCAGCGCCACAAAAGGAAAAGGGGGCGGTGTGTCTGACAGCAGCACAGACGATATATGCCCTTCCAAATGGTCGACCCCGATAAAGGGAATCCTGCGGCCATAGGCATAGGCCTTGGCAAAGGAGAATCCCACCAATAATGCACCCACCAGGCCAGGGCCTTGGGTTGCCGCCACAGCCTCAATCCCGCTACGGTCCACACCCGATTCCGCGATAGCTTGCTCTACCACCGGAACGATGGCTTCGATGTGCTTGCGCGATGCAAGTTCGGGAACGACTCCGCCATAGGGATGATGGACTTGCACCTGTGTCGCCACTACCGAAGAGAGAATCTGTCTTCCGCCTTCGACAACAGCCGCTGCCGTTTCATCACATGAAGATTCAATACCGAGTATCCGCATAATATCGATGACCAATTCAGCCTATCGTTGCGCCGGACCGAACCGGCGCAATCCAGGGGAACTATATCCTGCCTGCGTCCTTAGTCCACCCACTGAATCCGCTCGCTATCATTGGCACTGCGTTCAACAATTTCACCAATCACATGGGCTTTTTCATTCATGGCGCTCAATCGCCCCAGTACGTCCTGGGCCGCCTTTTCAGGTACAACGGCCACCAGCCCGATACCGTTGTTGAAGACCCGCATCATCTCTTGTTCTTCAACTTTTCCGGCCTCCTGCAGAAAGGTGAAAATGGGGGGAATCTCCCAGCTATTTCGCTTAAACACAATTCCACACGCCTGCGGGATAATCCGCAAGGTATTTTCACTGATGCCACCGCCGGTGATATGCGCCAACCCGCCAATGGGCAATCCGCGCACCAAGTGCTGAATGGGATCCGCATAAATTCGGGTGGGGGTTAAAAGCGTCTCGCCAATGGTTCGGCCAAGCTCTGGCACGTGAGTGTCGATCTTAAGCTTGAGTACATCAAAACAGATCTTTCGAACCAGGGAATATCCATTACTGTGGAGGCCGTTGGATGCCACGCCGACGATCTGATGCCCGACCCGAATCTCCGATCCGTCCACAATCTTACTATTGTCGACAATACCAACGGCAAAACCGGCCACATCGTATTCATTGTCCGGATAAAACCCCGGCATTTCAGCAGTTTCGCCACCGATCAGCGCGCATTTGGCCTCCTGGCAGCCAACACCCACACCTTGAACAACATCTTTTACCGTATTGCTATCTATCTTTCCGGTAGCCAGATAATCTAGAAAAAATAACGGCTTAGCCCCCTGAACGGCTATGTCGTTCACACACATGGCCACCAGGTCGATGCCAACGGTATCGTGCTTGTTCATCATGAAAGCGATCTTGAGTTTGGTACCGACACCATCGGTGGAACTGACCAGTACCGGCTGATCCATGTTAGCAACATTGAGAGAAAAAAGGCCGCCAAAGCCGCCAATCTCTCCCATAACACCGGGCACCCTTGTTTTCTGGGCGATGTTTTTAATGGATTGAACCAATCGGTCCGCTTTATCGATATCGACACCGGCACCGGCATATGTCAACGGTTTGTCCATGTAAACTCCTGCTCGATTGTTTCTTTGAATGGGATAGTTGTTCTCAAATCGGGTCATCCTCACCCGATTACAACCGCAATATTGCAGCACGGAGGTTGATTCACCCATAGACTGCCCCCCCATAAAAGTCAAAACAAAATTTTTGACTTTTCCCATATCCTTTTGTACGGTTAGCGAATATATACTTGGGCTGACGCAGTCAAATACACCCAAGGATTACCCCCTTTATTGTGGTCAAAATAGTAATACGTATTCCTCGAAGAATCTTTGAAGAATCTTTCCATGAACCCCAAAGAGGCGCCCATGAACAAATTTGCCCGCTTAGACCGACTACCACCTTATGTATTCGCCCAAGTCAATGAAATAAAAATGGACTCCCGTCGAGGCGGGAAAGATATCATCGATCTGGGGATGGGCAACCCGGACCTTGAGACACCCGACCATATTGTGGACAAGCTTGTTGAAGCCGCCCGTAAAGGCCACAATCACCGATACTCCGCATCCATGGGAATCACAAAATTACGGTTGGCAATATCCAATTGGTACAAAAGACGTTTCGATGTGGACGTCGATCCCGACAGTGAGGCCATCGTCACCATCGGTGTCAAAGAGGGCATGTCCCACCTCGTCTTGGTGACCATCCGCCCCGGCGACGTGGTGCTGACCCCCAACCCCACCTATCCCATACACCCCTATTCGGCCATCATCTCCGGGGGAGATGTTCGAGGTGTCCCTTTAGGCCCGGGGCAGGATTTCTTTGACAATCTGGTACAGGCCGTGAGGCAATCTTGGCCAAAGCCTAAGCTGATGATTCTCAGTTTTCCCCACAACCCCACCACCGAGGTGGTGGACATCGATTTTTTCAAAAAAATTGTGGATTTTGCCCGGGAACACAATATGCTGGTGATCCACGATTTCGCATATGCCGACCTGGTTTTCGATGGTTACAAAGCGCCCAGTCTATTACAAGCCCCAGGCGCCAAAGAGGTGGGGGTCGAGTTTTTCTCCATGTCCAAAAGCTACAGCATGGCCGGTTGGCGGGTAGGTTTTTGTGTAGGCAATCCGGAGACCATATTCGCCCTCAAGCGTATCAAGAGCTATCTGGATTACGGCATTTTTCAACCCATACAGATCGCGGCCATCATAGCCCTCAACGGAGAGCAGGCGTGCGTTGCGGATATATGCGATACCTACCGGACACGACGCGACACACTCATCACCGGACTCAACCGCGCCGGCTGGGAAGTTGAAAGCCCCAAAGGGACCATGTTCGTATGGGCTAAAATCCCCCCCCAATATATCGATATGGGATCGGTGGAATTTTCAAAGTTTCTCATCCAGAAGGCCCACGTAGCGGTCTCCCCCGGGCTGGGCTTTGGCGAATATGGCGATGAATACGTTCGTTTCGCCTTGATCGAAAACAATATGCGTATTAACCAGGCCGTCAGAGGCATCAGAAAAGTCTTGTAATTTGTCATATACGGAGGCAATGAAAGTGCCTCAACAAGTTGAATCAAAGCAAGGAGCATTACATGAAGCCAGTATACCTTGGATTGATCGGATGCGGAACGGTAGGTACTGGTGTCGCCCGATTGTTAATTGAGCAAAAACAATTAATTGAAAAACGCAGCGGTGTACCGCTGGTCCTCAAATATGTGGCTGATCTGGATGTGGAAACCGACCGGGGAGTCAAGTTTGACAACGGCGTCTTCATCCAGGATGCCCGCCAAATTATCAATGACCCACAGATCGATATCGTCATCGAAATGATCGGCGGTAAAAATCTGGCCAAAGATCTGATGATCGAAGCCATTGACAATGGCAAACATGTGGTCACCGCCAATAAAGCATTGCTGGCGGAACACGGTAACGAATTATTCCAAATGGCCGGTGCCAAAGGCGTCGATCTGGCTTTTGAGGCCAGCGTTGCCGGTTGTATGCCCATCATTAAAACCATCCGGGAATCTTTAGTAGCCAATGAGATTCACGCCACGGTGGGTATCCTCAACGGCACCTGCAACTACATCCTTACCCAAATGACGGAAAATGGCATGCCTTTTGAGAAAGCCCTGGCCCAAGCCCAAAGCAACGGATATGCCGAGGCCGATCCCACCTTGGATGTGGAAGGTTTCGATGCCGCCCACAAGCTGGCCATATTAACAGCGCTGTCTTACGGCATGGGGATCAACTATGACGATATCTATGTCGAAGGCATCTCCGCCATCAGGCCAATGGATATTCAGTTTGCCGATGATTTTGGTTATCGCATCAAACTGCTGGCCATTGGCAAACGGCGGGGCGATCGGGTAGAGGCACGTGTCCATCCAACCATGATCCCTTTTGACAACATTTTGTCCAACGTATCAGGCTCTCTCAACGCCATCACAGTTTCCGGCCATGCCGTGGAGGATCTCTTTCTATCCGGCCACGGCGCCGGTATGATGCCGACGGCCAGTGCCGTCTTAAGTGACATTGTCGACTTGGCCCGCAACCTGAAATCCCAATCCCGAAACGGTCGCGTCCCCATGGCAGCCTACCAACCGGACTACATCGAACAGATCGCAGTGCTGCCCATCACCGAGCTTGTCACCCATTACTATTTTCGTTTTGAAGTGATGGACCAACCCGGTGTATTATCCACCATCGCGGGCATATTGGGTGACAACGGCATCAGTATTAAATCGGTTCAACAAAAAGGACGTAAAGCCACCGGTACGGTGCCCATTGTCATGCTGACCCACCATGCCAAAGAGGCTAACGTTCAAAAAGCATTCAAAGCCATTGCCGCCCAAGATGTGGTCGGCAAAACCCCGGTGCTGATTCGCATCGAACAAGAAAAAACTGAAAATTAAACCGTAACTTGAGGGTAAGCCCTCAGACGACGACCGGATTGAAACAAATCAGAAGGTAACACCATGCAAATACTCTGTACAGATCTCGAAGGGGTGCTGGTTCCGGAAATATGGATCAATGTCGCCCAAAAAACAGGCATCGATGAACTCAAACTAACCACCCGTGATATCTCCGACTACGATATCTTGATGCGCAAGC